>CAMZLX010000127.1 GCA_947311795.1 uncultured Zetaproteobacteria bacterium | reverse complement strand
GGCAACGTTGATTCCAATTGCCAAGATTAAACCCAACAGTTTTCAGCCGAGAACACATTTTGATCAAGGTGAATTAACAGCCTTAACAGAGTCTATACGCAGGGATGGTGTGTTGATGCCTGTGTTGATTCGTCCATCTGGCGATGGTTATGAACTTATTGCGGGTGAGCGCCGTTGGCGAGCATCGCAAGCTGCAAAACTTAAAGATATTCCTGCGGTTGTACGCAAAGTGGATGACTTGCAAGCGCTTGAGTTGGCAATTGTTGAGAATGAACAGCGTGATGATTTAACGGCAGTTGAATCGGCGCGTGCGTACCGCCGATTGATGGACGAGTTCAACTACACCCAGCAACAAGTGGCTGAAAGCGTAGGCATATCTAGGGTTCAAGTCTCTAATTTAATTAGACTTTTGCAGCTTCCCATACAAATACAACAGATGCTGGAGCAGCGTCAAATAAACATGGGTCATGCGCGACCTTTGGTTGGGCTTGATGGCAAACATGCTGTGAACCTAGCGAAGCTTTGTGTGGAAAAAGGTTGGAGCGCAAGGCAGATGGAAAAAGAAGCCAAGAAAGCTCTGGCTCCCGTTAAAACAAAAGATAAAGCTGTGGCTGCAGACGTGCTTGCTTTAGAAGAAGAGCTAGGGCGAAGTTTAGGTGTGGGTGTTGCTTTAAACCCCAAAAAAGACGGGTCGGGTGTTTTGAAATTGAGTTATAACAATAAACAAGAATTGAATACAATTCTTCAACGTTTGCGCTAAACACATTCATATTACCTTATGACGCAATATTTGAAAGCATTGATGATTTTGCTTGCCATACTTTTTGGTGTGCCGCTACTTATTCTTGCAGCGGTACAAACCAAGGGTATGCCTGAACAAGTGGTGCAACACCAAGAGTGGATTACGCCAGAAGCGAGCGGTGCAAACACGCAACAGGTGGAACAGGTAAGGTCTGGTGATACAGCAGGTGTCATCCTAAGCCGTTTGGGTTTTCCCAGTGCAGAAGCTGCCAATATTATTGCGGCAGCAAAACCTATTTATCCCTTAAAAAACATACATATAGGTCATAAATTCGCACGAGGTGCAACTGATAGTGAAGTGGTGGTTAGCTACCAAGTAGATGCCAACCAGGTTTTAAATTTACGCCTCATTCAAGGTCACACTTGGCAAGCTGAAATGATAAAACGAAAAGTGGTATCGCGGGTGGACGTTGTGTCTGCAACGATTCAAGACAGTTTATTTTGGGATGCCTCTAAGGCAGGGCTTGCTGATAACTTAATTCTTAAACTGGTGGATATGTTTGCATGGGACATTGATTTTGCGCGCGATTTAAGAAAAGGCGATGCATTTAAAGTGATGTTTGAAGAAAAGTTTGATGATGAAGGTAAACAAGTGGGGTACACCATACTTGCCGCCAGCTTTACCAACAGAGGACGTGTGTTCACAGGCATCCGTTATGAAAACCAAAAGGGTGAAATTGAATATTATGATGACCAAGGCAGAAACTTACGTAAGACTTATTTAAAGTCTCCTGTGAAATATTCACGTATTTCATCGCGGTTCCGAACATCCAGACTACACCCTGTTTTGGGTTACACGCGCGCCCATAGGGGTGTGGATTATGCTGCAAAATCAGGCACACCTATCCATGCTATCGGAGATGGTAAAATAGTTTACAAAGGTTGGAAGGGTGGTTACGGAAGGTTTATTGAAATCCGTCACAACAACGGTATTCATAGCACCGCTTACGCACATATGAGCCGATATGCTAGAGGAATGCGTAAAGGAAAATATGTAAAACAAGGTGATGTGATTGGGTATGTTGGCATGTCTGGTTTGGCAACAGGCCCACACTTACACTTTGAATTTCGTTCGCGGGGCAGAGCCGTGAATCCGCTGAAAGTGAAACACAATCCTGCCAAACCTGTTCGCAAAGACGAGTTAAGTGCATTTCGTCTCAAAGCTAAAGAAATGTTGCGTTTGATGGCAACGTTTGACCAGTCTGGCACATGGGGATAACCTGTGAATATGAATAGTGAAAATGGTAAAGATTGGATTGAGCAAGCCACCGTAGTATTAGATATAGAAATGAAAGCGCTTGAGGAACAAAAACAAGCATTGGGGCAAGATTTTATTGATGCTGCCAGTTTGATTTTAAACCTCAAAGGTAAGCTGGTGATTATCGGTATGGGCAAGTCGGGCATTATTGCGCGAAAAATTGCAGCAACTTTTGCATCGACAGGCACACCTGCATTTTTTGTTCATGCCGCTGAAGCCCAGCATGGTGATTTGGGCATGATTACGGCGGATGATGCCGTGTTGGCATTATCGCACAGTGGTGAAACTGATGAAGTGTGCGGTTTGTTGCCCACGATTAAACGCTTGGGCGCACCTATCATTGCCATGACGGGTGGTGAGGCTTCAACCTTAGCCAAACATGCAGATTATTTGCTGCATATTCCTGTCACCCAAGAAGCGTGTCCCATGAATTTAGCACCCACTGCATCAACCACAGCAACGCTTGCACTGGGTGATGCACTGGCTGTTGTGGTGCTCAAACATAGGGGTATTCAACCTGAAGATTTTGCGCGTGTTCATCCTGCTGGAAGTTTAGGTCGCCGTTTATTAACCGTTGCTGATGTGATGCATACAGGCAATAAAATTCCTATGGTTACAGCGGAGACAAGTTTAACGGACGCGATTTATACCATGAGTAGTTTCCGTTTTGGTATCACAGGTGTCGGCAGTGATGGGAAACTTGAAGGGTGCCTTACCGATGGTGACTTAAGGCGAATTTTACAACAGGATGAGTGGGATATGCAGCAGCCTGTTGCCAAGTTGATGCACACTTCACCTCAGACCATTGAAGAGAGCCACCTTGCCAGTGAAGCGGTGCGTTTGATGGAAGAAAAGAAGGTTACCGTTTTGTTTGTGACCAATGAAGCTGGCGTACTTCAAGGTATTGTTCATCTTCATGATTTATTACAGGCAGGTATTGCATGAGTGCTTATCAGAGTTTTCCATTACAAAAAGCCAAAGGCATCAAAATGTTGGTCTTGGATGTGGATGGCGTGTTAACCGAAGGGCATGTGACCATGACGGATAACGGTGAGGAAATTAAAAACTTTAATGTGCGTGATGGGCATGGCATTAAAATGGTGCAGCGCGCAGGTATTGAAGTGGCGATTTTAACAGGGCGAAAATCTAAAGTTGTGGCACATAGGGCATCTGATTTGGGTATTCAGTACTTGATTCAAGGCAGTCTTCGCAAAGCCGATGGGCTGAAAGATTTATGTGCGCAAGCGGCTATTTCACCAGAAGATTGTGCCTATATGGGTGATGATGTGATTGATTTACCTGCTATGATGCAGTGCAGGCTTAAAACTGCGCCTACCAATGCGCATTCAAGTGTGCTCAAAAAAGCAGAATGGGTTTCTGATTGTAAGGGCGGTTTAGGGGCTGTGCGCCAGCTATGCGAAGGGCTTATTTTAGCCAATGATGCTTGGCAAGATGTTTTCGGTGATGCTTATGATGTTTCGCCTGAAGAGAGTGGTTGGTCGTTTTGAACACAAGTAAATTAACACCGTTAAAGTGGTTGTTTTTAACGCTAAGTGTCACAAGTATTTTCTATACGATATTTCTTATTGTTATGTCCAAACCCAGTATCAAACAAGTTGCTGACATTGCTACCTTACAAACAGGATCAAAAGTTGTGAATGCTGATATGACTGAATATGATGGTGATCAGTTGGTGTGGCGTTTAAAGGCTGATACAGCGCAGGATAAGGGTGATACATTTGAGTTAGAACGCCCGCGATTAATCATGGTGTTAAACAATGGTGAAGAAATGCCAATTCAAGCGAAACAAGGTAAATATCATAAAACAAAAAAAGTAATACATTTCAATGGTAGCGCCATGGTTAATTATCAAGCATGGAAGCTAACAAGTCAGGCTATGGCTTACACGCAGCGAACAGGAGAACTTATTGTGCCAGAAGACTTTAGACTAACGCAGGAAGGTATTACGGTGATCGGGAAAGATTTGCATGTTTTTCGTGATTCAGGGATTTTGCAAGTCATGGAAGGGGTACATATGCATATTGAGGAAGCACCATGAAATTTAGATTCTTTTTTATTCT
>CAMZLX010000126.1 GCA_947311795.1 uncultured Zetaproteobacteria bacterium | reverse complement strand
GTTTCAAAGATAAAATTAACTTTTTTTCGACCTGTACCATGCAAAATTGCTTTTTGTGCTTCTGGCGGTAAATCTTTGAAGGGTGTTTGCATCTTTGCACCCATAAACTTGGCGACGGCTTCAATGGTTTGGTGATACATAAAGGTTTCACGACCACCCCAAGGAATAATTGCACCTTGTTCTAACGTGAGACTGTCATTCACCACAAGTGAGGGGTCAAAAATCGTTTGTTTGCCCAAACCATCGCATTTGGGGCAAGCACCCGCAGGCGAGTTGAATGAAAACAAACGCGGCTCGATTTCGGGGTATGAAATGCCGCAAGCAGCACATGCACAGTTTTCAGAAAACAACTGTTCCGCGTTACCAATCAAGGCAATTAACATGCCTTCGCCATATTTGAGAGCAGTTTCCACTGAATCGGCAAGTCGGGTGCGTATGCCTTGTTTGATAACCAACCTATCAATCACCAACTCGATGTTATGTTTGATATTTTTTTCTAAATCAGGCGCATCTTCCAGAGGCATGATGTCGCCATCAATACGAATGCGCACAAACCCATCTTTAATGGCTTGCTCAATTTCTTTTTTGAACTCACCTTTTTTATTGCGAGCAATGGGGGCGAGCAGTTGCAGTTTGGTGCCGTTGCCTAAATCACCAAGTTGCTCAATGATTAAACTGGCAGGCTGAGATGTGATGATGTCACCACATTGATAACAGTGTGGTTTCCCTACGCGAGCGAACAAAAGTCTTAAATAATCATATACTTCGGTGATGGTTCCCACGGTGGAACGGGGATTTTTACTGGTGGTTTTTTGTTCAATGGAAATGGCAGGGCTTAACCCTTCAATGCTATCCACATCGGGGCGCTCCATCATGCCCAAGAATTGGCGAGCATAGGCGGAAAGGGACTCGACATAGCGGCGTTGCCCCTCAGCATAAAGTGTATCAAAAGCGAGCGATGATTTGCCCGAGCCCGACACGCCTGTAATCACCACCAGTTTGTTGCGTGGAATATCCAAGCTGATGTTTTTCAGGTTGTGAACACGCGCACCTTGGACGCGGATAACATTCTCTTTCTTCAAGGTATGTGGCTAATCCTTGAAATGACAAATATAATCAAGCATATCAGCCACCTCAATATCAAATGAGCTATTGGCGGGCACATCAAAGGATTCACCTGCGCTATAAATATGCCAATCTTCAGAGCCTTGAAGGCGAACACGACACTCACCATGTAAAACTTCCATGATTTCAGCTGCAGCAGTTTTGAAATTGAAACAGCCCTTTTGCATGAATCCCAAGGTTTTGGTTTCACCACTTTCAGTTGTTACTGTTCGGCTGATAACGTCACCATCGTAATAAACATTGGCTTTTTTGGTGATAGTTGCGTTGGGATAAGTCATGTTAGCCTCCTAAAGCTCGGTGTCGAAGAAATCAACGGGTTGATTTGAGGGTGTTTCGATTTGTTGCTCTGGCGCATTGGTATCACGGCTTATTTTAGTCGGTGCCGTGCCTTCCCTAAATGCCTCTAAGAATGGGTATTGGGTTGATGGACCAGCCAGCAGCCCTGTTTTATAATCAATGGATGCCCACTCAATGCCTTGCTCAGGCACGGGAAAGTTTTCCACTTCGCGGTTTTTGTGAATCTCTTGCATGGTTTCAAGCCAGATAGGCGCGGCAGCACCGCCACCTGTTGCTTTTCTGCCCATGGGTGCAGGATTATCTTTACCCACCCAAACGCCAGTAAGCACTTGTGGGGTAAACCCCATAAACCATGCATCAATTTGCTTGTTGGTTGTACCTGTTTTGCCTGCGGCAGGGCGTTTGAAGTGTTTACCGACTGCTTTGCGCGCTGTACCGCGTTTAACCACGCCAGTCATCATGTTTTGCACCAAAAAAGCATCGACAGGGTCTAAAATTCTTTCGGCAGGCCGCATGGACTCATTGACCGCAAATACAGGGTCAGCATGGCAGACTTGGCAGCGATTTCCTGCTACAGAGCGGTGCAGGGTTTGCCCATTTCGGTCTTGAACTTGTTGCACAGCCACGGGCTTATACTTCAAACCACCACTGGCAATCACCATATATGATTCCACCAAGTGTTCAGGTGTAACCTCGGCAAAACCAAGAGCCAGTGCCAGTTGTTTGGGAAATTTTTGTTCAAAAGGATAATCACGCAAGCGGCGCAAAAAGGTGTTGATACCAATATCTTGAAGTACGCGAATGGCAACAAGATTACGTGAGTGTTCTAAAGCATTACGCAAGGTGACGGGACCTGCAAAGCGGTTACCATAGTTTTCTGGTCGCCAGAAGTCGTCGGTGGAGTTGCCCGAAAAAACGATGGGCGCATCCACAACAATGGTGGATGGGGTGAAACCTTTTTCAATGGCGGTTGTGTATAAAAAGGGCTTGAAGGATGAGCCTGGTTGACGCTTGGCTTGGCTAACACGGTCGAAATCACCAAATTTATAGTCAAAACCACCTACGCGTGCGAGCACGGTGCCCTTATGCAAATCAATAGAATATAGTGCAGACTGAATGCTTGGTTTTTGCGTGATTGCAACACCACCGTTACCATCACCACGAAGCATAATTTCATCACCTGTTTTCCAGTACCCCCTTCTTTTTTCCCAAGTCCAAGAAGGAGAAGAAAGAGCCCATATATTTGTACCATCATTGACAATTAGACTTCTACCTTTGCCGACTTTTTGAACAAGAGCCGGTCGCAGCATGTCACTCGATAATTTTTTCTTTGAGTCCTTTGCCCACGACTGAATTAGGCTGTCCCAATCTTGTGGTTTATGATGTTTGGGCTCTCTGTAGGGCTGTAATCGTTCAATGTTGAGTACCCCCTTCCTGACTGCTTTTATTGCAGTAGATTCAATTTTTTCATTATAAGGGATAATAATAGTTAGCCCTTGTCTTCTTAACGCTTTTATCCCAAAACTTTTGCTTAACTGACTATGGACTAAACTAGCATAAGCGTTTGATAATTTTGATAGATTAAGGGGTTTAACAATTAAGGGTTCATGCAAAGCCTTTTCAACTTCATTCGCTGGAGCAAGTCCACTGTTTTTTAATTGGTTTAAGATGGTGTTCCGGCGTTTGAGTGCGCGGTCATGGTGCGCGTGCGGAGCATATGAGCTTGGAGCTTTTGGTAAACCCGCAAGCATAGCAGCTTCACCGAGCGTGAGTTCATCCAAGTGTTTGTGAAAGTAGCGCCATGCTGCAGAGGTTACGCCATACGAGCCGCGACCAAGAAAGATTTGATTTAAATATAAATATAAAATTTCATCTTTGGTGAAATTTTGTTCAATTCGCCAAGAAAGAATGGCTTCTTTAATCTTACGAATATAACTTTTTTCGCGTGTGAGCAAGAAATTTTTGGCAACCTGTTGAGTAATAGTAGAGGCACCTTGGACAGTGTGCCCTGCTTTGAGATTGGCAATCATGGCGGCTATAATACGCCAAGGGTTGATGCCTGGATGTTCGTAGAAATGCTCATCTTCAGCGGCAAGAAATGCGTTTTTGACCATGTCAGGAATTTCAGACATAGGTGTTAAGATGCGATGTTCATCAGCATATTCAGCAATCAATTCACCCTTGGTGTTGAAGACGCGAGAAACCAAAGGTGGTTGATACGTTGACAGACTGTTGAGTTGGGGTAAGCCTTTGGAGAAGTAATAGACAACACCTGTGACGCAGATTACTGCCAACAATATTAAAGGAAGGGATATTTTCAGAATGATTTTGAACCAGCGCATATCGCCAATCCTAAGCGAAAAGTTACCTGCTCAGCAAGCTCGGCAGCATCTTCTGCGAGGGTTTAGTCTTCTAGAGTTGCTTATTGTGCTAGCAATATTCGGTGTGACAGCAACGATAGCGGTACCATCATTTAATGAGTGGAGAAGTCATTCGGCCGTTAACAATGCAACGGTTGTTCTTTATAATAAACTTAAGCAGGCGCGCTCAATGGCTGTTGCCCAAAGTAGGACTGTCATAGTGAGTATACCGTCCACAACACAGATTACTTATGATGCTTACACTGTAGGTTGTGTGGAGTGCGCAGCTAAGGCCCTTGATATGTCAGAGTACTCGCCTAATTTGACAATAGTTACGAATAAACCTGTATATAAGTTCCAGAGCAATGGATTGGGATTAAATGGAACGTATAAAGTGCAGATAGGAGCTTATTATAAGTGTATAACCTTAAATCGAATTGGTAGAGCTTATATTGGGGAAACAGTGGGATGCAGTAGCTTATGAGACATTTAGAAAGAGGCTTTAGTTTGATTGAGGGGTTGGTGACTATGCTTATCGTTACTGTAGGCATGCTTGCGTTAGGAAGCTTTTATTTGGCAGCGATTAAGTCTGAAAGTCGCGCGCAAGAAAGGGTTGCTGCTACACACTTTGCGGAACAAATCTTAGAGAATTGGCAAGTAATGACAACGACAGGTAATTTTACGCCTGCTGTCACACCAGATTGTCAAATTGCAGGAGTAGCTGCAGGGCCATTAGCTATAGGAGTGACGTTGCAAGATTGCATTCCTAACGCTGGTTTTCCGATACCTTTTGATATTTTGATTCAAGAGTCGAATGTTGTTGCTCCCATTCCAAATTCACATCTATTGCACAGTAACCCAGGGGTTGGGGCACCAGAAATGAACAATTTGTTAACTGACCCCACGGTTTCAGGGTCGCCTAGGGTTAAAGTTAGGGTTGTACGTGTGTCATGGACTGAATCCAATGTGGTACGCGATGTGGTTTTGACCCATATTACTAGGAAACCATGATGAAGAGTATTTCAGTAGGAATTCAGCGTGGTTTCACATTGATTGAAGTGATGATTGCAATGGTGATTGCAATGGTTATTTTGGCAGGAATGATGGGCTTATTTGTGGCGCAGACACGTACGGCTCAGGTCTTGAACAGTAAGTCTGAGGTACTGAATGATTTATTTTTAGCTTCGCAAATTATGCAGTTCGAGTTACGCGGTGCCAAGGCAGTGTGCTGGGATAGCACAAACACATTAATTCGGTATCAGCCGCTTTCCTCAAATGATAACCTTATCCCTAGTTGTACAGAGATAAATAAAACGGCACATGGCTATTTTCAAAGGAAGAATAAAAATGGTACAGGAACGCATCCAACGCCCTATATTTTTTGGAACAAACCTGGCAATTTAACCTCTGATGAACTTATTCGCGGTATGAAAAAGAATGCTGCGATTACGATTGACCCTCTAATCAACACATCGGTAAATGAAGAACGTACGATTAAACTTACAGCTCAGTATCTGGATAAAGAGCATAAAACACGTGATTTGAGTTTATCTTTTAAAGTTTGGCCAAGGAATACGCAATGACACACAAAAATGAAAGAGGATTTGTTCTAGCAACATCGTTGGTGCTCTTGCTTTTGATGGGGATGCTAACCGCTGCTGTGTTTGTGAGCGTTGAGAGCTCACAGAAAAGTAGCATGGCTTCAGAGAGCTCGACGCAAGCATTTTATTATGCAGAAACAGCGGCTAATTATATGGCATGGGCGTTGTATAATGATGCTGATTTTGATAGTTATGTTTATCCTTCCAGAGTGAAGTTAACTGGAGAATTTTCGTTTAATGAGCCTGCTGCTCGCTCAGTTCGGGTTGGAATGAATCCAGATGATACCTTGGTGAACCCTGTAGCCTCAGGTGATTATAAAGAATGGAGAGCAAATAGAGGGAACCCCAGTGGTGATCAAAGGGTTGTGAAGCCTGATGGTACATACGTTCAATATTTGCTAGGTAAAGATGTGTTTGGCCAGCTAATGTATTATGACAATGACCTTCTGAATAGAAGGGCGCTCTCGCTGCGATCTGGGCAATTATATACATTTGGAACTCCTAAGTCGGATGTAGATAGTTTGTATAAGGTTCATAAGCAATTACCACGGTATATTATGCTCAGTATTGATGAGTCAGGAAATATTACACCCTCCTTGCCACCTTATAATAATGCATTGCCGCATCATACCGATGTTATGGGTGTTGATTATCCCGAAAATGGTGCGCTGGTTTGGCTAACGGGAGGGGGTCGTCAAGATGATTTGCAAATCGATCCCGTGGATCACTATTTCGCTCCTGTTTTAACTGTTACGGGTGGCGTTGTTACGTATGATCCTAACGGGGTGTATACAGGTACTATAGCTTGCAACCCAACGCTGGCTTTGGACACTTCAATAGCTTGCTCTTCAACGGGCTTATGGTTAACTGATGCAGATTACGGTTTGGTCATTTACGCTTTGGGCTATGTTCGTGGCAGAGCTCAAAAGCTCATTAGGGTTGTGTATAAAAAATGATAAATGATTCAAATATAATGGTAAATGTGCCTGAAAAGAAGGTCGTTCAAGTACTGTTTATTAGCGCGGTTGTCGTTGAAGTGCTTCTCGTGCTTTTGGATGCATTCATAAATTACGGAAAGTTTACGGATATTGGTGCGATAAGAAGGATGTGTAATATTGCCCGTGAAGACGGTATGGCGACTTGGTTTGCCTCAACGCAAACACTTTTTGCAGGGCTTACAGCCTTGGTGGTGTATGGTTTTAGTAAACGCTTATGTAGACCTTCGATTGGTTGGTTGGTGACCGCCTTGTTCTTCATATATATGGCATTTGATGATGGTGCACAAATTCATGAGCGGGTAGGTACTGCATTTAAAGTCATTGCTGAGCGAGGCGATGATGGTATTGTGGGTTCATTTTTGAGTATTTCACCCAGTTATCCTTGGCAGCTGGTTTTTGTGCCTATTTTTGGTGTGATTGGTTTATACATGTCATACTTTTTATGGAAAGAGTTAAGTGCAAGTGGTTCTCGCATTTTGATGTTTGCAGCCCTTGCAGCGATGGGATTTGCTGTAGGCTTAGATTTCATAGAGGGGCTGGATAAAACACATCCTTGGAATATCTATACATTGATTCGTGATTTTTTTGAAACAAGAAGTTATACGGTGTGGCACTTTGCCAAAGTTCTGGAAGAGTTCTTAGAAATGTTATCTATTTCATTTTTCTGGATTGTATTCGCAAAACACTTATTTTATGTTCTTAAACCACAAGGTTTTGCCATAAAAGTTCAGCCGTAAGAAGTGGGGGAAATGTTTTGTGATGGTGAGCACATACTATTTTTTTAGAGCCTGTATAATTGCACATTGACAGTATTGGTGATTTGCTTCTATCATAGGCGGTCATTTAATAAAAAAATTAAAGGAGATTTATTATGGGTATAAAATCTATTTTGTCTTCGGTATTTGCTTTGGCTCTTTTTGTGGGCTTAGGTGTATCGCAGACAACAACACACAACAGCTTTGTTCCTGCCGCGTATGCAGGGGATCATGGTGGTCACCATGGCGATAGTTCAAGTTCTGACAGCTCTTCAAGTTC
>CAMZLX010000125.1 GCA_947311795.1 uncultured Zetaproteobacteria bacterium | reverse complement strand
ACGATAAAAAATGAAAAGGCAGCACCTGAAATCATTAAAAAAAGACTGGATACAAAATAACCCAAAAAAGCACGCCGTTCATTTTTGTATAAACCTGGCGCGACAAATGCCCAAAGCTGGTAAAATGTAATCGGGGCTGTGGCAAACAAACTCAACACTAAGGCAATTTTGAGGTAGGTGAAAAATACATCTGGTGCATTTAAGAAGATAAGCGGTGTGTTTGGTGGAAGCGCATCACGAATGGGTGAAGAAATATATTCAAAGACCACTTCCGAGAAGTTCATCAACACCAATACACCAAAAATATAAGCCAAAATTGCAATGGTCAGCCGTTTTTTCAGCTCCATCAGGTGCGACATCAGCGGAGGCAATTCAGACGTTGGGGTGCTCACTTCTCTTTTTTCTCTGTGTTCACAGCATCGCTTACATCCTCAATGGATGCTTTGACTTCATCATTCACATTGTCCATGGATGTTTTAATCTCATCTTTCACGCTCTCGATGGGATTCGTTAGTGTATGTTTTTCATATTCCAGTTGTTTTTTTAGGCTATTCACCCAGCCGCGACCTTGGCGAATTACTTTGGCAATTTGCGCCAGAAATTCAGGCAAACGCTCTGGACCAAGCACCAAGAAACCAATGATGCCAATCAAAATCAGTTCAATAAGTCCAATATCAGGCATGATTTCTTTTTGAAGTGTTAAAAAGTATTATTTAAGACGTTTTATTGTCATCTTTTTCGACAACTTTTTCAGCCTCTACAACATCTTCTTCTTTTTTCTCATCTTTGTTGTCATCCGCAAGATTTACACGAAAACTGCGGATACCTTTAGCTAAACCTTCACCCAATGCTGGTAATTTTTTTGCTCCAAACAACACCATGACGATGACCAAGATTAAAATTAATTCTGTAGTTCCTAAACCAAACATACCTTATCCCCTATACGTTTCCACGCTGCAAACTGAGTGCAATCGTAGCATTTTCAAGCATAAAATGAATGACTTGTTTATTCGCCTGATGGCCCTTGATGATAAATAAGGTCTTGCACAGGTTCACCACCAACCAAATGTTGCGCAATGATACGGTCTAAATTTTCATCGCTAACATTATAATACCACACGCCATCGGGTTGAATTGCCAGCAAAGGTCCGCCCTTACACGTACCAAAACAGGTGGCTCGACTGCGTTTGACCCGTAAGTCACCTTTATTCAAACCTGCCGCCTTAAACTTCTCACCCAGCGTGTCATATAATTCTTGCCCACCACCTTCCGTGCATCGCGGACCAACGCAGACAATCATGTGCCGTTTATAATCCATCATTTTAGGTTTAATCACTTCACTCATGATACTTCACTCCACGTTTTGTCGAAGGCTTGCAGCGATTCATCGGTAAAAACGCCATCTTGTTTCACCAGCAAAAGACGGAACACCATATCGCCCGCTTCATTAACAAAGTGCGCGCCTAACGACTTCTCACCGCGCTTGGCAAGGTAGGCATGATGCACATTCGCCCAATTCACATGAATATGAAATGCATCGGTGACCACATTCAACCAATCACCTTTCATTTCAAACTGCTCACCCGCGAGCAAACATTCCGTCACTGCCCCGCCAGAGGAGCGAATCACCGCACGCAACTTGCCCCAAGATGCTGTGTCTTGAATGATTTTTTCTAGGTTGGTGTCCACCCGCACTGCAGTGTATCCACCCGCAGGCTCTGATTCATGAACACCTGCCACCGCTTCTAAGATTTCACCCACAGGTGCATCAAAGTGGGCTGCGATTTTCTCCCAAGGTTTCTGATTGCCTGCTTCCAACCACCTGCGCACACAACCATGCCAACCTTCAAGCCCCATGGAGAGTGAACGGCCTGCTTTTTCTCCATCTTTGGCATCGCCCGTTAAATCATCATATTTATTGGCATACCCACGTGGTGTAATCAATAGTCCTTCCCTGAGATAGGATGATGAATTACCAATAATCACGGTAGTCAACATACCAATTTCTTTGTCCGCCATTTCATCCAGTGTGGTCATCTGAATGTCTTGCCTGCGGCGATATGCCGACTTCACAATCGCTACAGGTGTTTTGGGGTCGCGGTGTTGCAACAAAATACGCTGTGCTTCGACAATTTGCTGGGTGCGTCTACCCGATTTAGGGTTATACAAAGCAATCACAAAATCCGCTGCGCCCACTGCATCAATGCGTTTACGAATCGTTGTCCAAGGGGTTAATAAATCAGACAATGAAATCGAGCAAAAGTCATGGGTCAATGGTGCGCCCACCAAGGATGCACATGCATTGAGTGCCGTGACACCTGTCACCACTTCCACTTGTATATCCGAATCAGGTGTCCAACCATGCTGAAACAACACTTCATAGGTAGGTCCTGCCATACCATACACACCCACATCACCCGATGAAATCAACGCCACCACTTTACCTTGCTTGGCAGCATCATAAGCTTCAATGCAGCGGTCAATCTCTTCCGTCATACCTTTGCGAATCACTTCCTTACCATCAAGTAAATCACGCACCAGCTTGATATAAGTGGTATAACCAATCACCACATCAGCTTCTTCAATCGCAGCTCTGGCACGAAATGTCATTTGGTCTGCACCACCAGGGCCAAAACCTACCAATAAAATTTTCCCAGCACCCTGCCCCCTCTCCTTCTCGGAGGGAGAGGGTTGGGGTGAGGGAGCATCCAATGTCGCAGTTTGTTTTTTATCTTTATTCATCAAGCTTCACCTTATCCTCTCCTGTCAAAGGGAGAGGTCTTTACCTTGCAAATTGATACCGTAGCATTTTTCCCATCTTCACCACGGTATTTATATTTTTCTACCACCAAATCGTCTTGGCTTCCGCCTGCGCGTAAAATCGCAGCCGCTTCGCCTACGGATGGTGTACCTACATATTTCATCACCACTTCTGATGGGTTCGGCACATCCACTTCTTTGAGTTGTTCTGCGGCATACCATGTACAATCCCAGCCGAATTGTTTACACACAGATAATAGGCCTATTTCATCCGCCTTTTTATCAATGGATGCTGTGGCAAGCACATCATCTGTGCTTAAACCCACGCTTTGCAATGCATGCATAATCGCAGTCTCTATGCTTTTTGCAGGTGTGCCACGGTCGCAACCCAATCCAAGCACAACTTTTACGTCCTCTGATTGCATCAAACTTGCCCCCCTCTCCCTATTGAAGGGAGAGGGCTGGGGTGAGGGTGCACCTTCTAAAAACCTATAAACCACACCCAACACATCAGCAATGTGCTGCAATACCGTATCATTCCAAAACCTCAGCACCGTAAACCCATATTGCTCTAAGGCATGTGTGCGTTGCTTATCATACGCTTGCTGCTCAAGGTGTTGCCCACCATCCAACTCAATGATGAGTTTCGCCTCCACACATGCAAAATCGGCAATATATCCATCAATCACATACTGTCTGCGAAACTTAAACCCCAACACCTGTCTGTTTCTCAATGCCTGCCAAAGTTTGTGTTCTGCATCAGTTTGGTTTTGCCTAAGTTTACGAGCCAGCTCAGTTTTGTTGTTCATGAACAACCCTCACCTTTATCCTCTCCCTTCAAAGGGAGAGGAAACTTAGCACCTTCTCCCTCTTGAGGGGAGAAGGTTGGGATGAGGAGTGCTCTAATCAAGGGCGATACACCACCAGCTTTTCATGCAATTTATCCCAAATGTCACTTGGCAATTCCTTATTTGTCACCCAAAGCACAGCCGCAAACTTATCCACATCCACATCTTCAAAGGTTTCAAACAAGTGGATTGTTTTGGGCAGCTCATTCGCTCGCGTCCACCAATCTTGGTTTGGTGTTTCCCGCTCATCCACAAAAGCAATCGGCTCTTCATTGACCACATGCGCAGATACCCGCGTGATATTGATTTTGGGGCACTCCACCTTCCAACCCAGCTCACGCCCTAGAATATCTACAGGTATGGTTTTACCCACATCGGATGCTGTGGTCAGCACAGGTTTTGCGTCGATTAAACCAGCGACATATTCAGCCCATGCATTCGCACCGCCCACATGCCCCGACAACACAGGAATCACAAACTGCCCCGCATCATCCACCACCAACACCCCAGGATCTTCATCTTTGGACTTCATATGCGGCGCAATCAAGCGCACCACAGCACCCAAAGACACCAAATAAATGATTTGGTCATAAGCCTCAAACATCAAAGGAATTTGTGTGCGTAGCGCACCTTCATAGGGTTTGACTGTGTTGCCCACACCGGCAAACACATCAGCAAACTTCATGGATGTGATAATATCAGCTTGCGGCAACAATGGGGCAAGGGATGCGGCTTGCGCTGCACCATGTTTGGTAATCGCCACCAACACCACTTTCCCGTCCAACGGTTTAGAATCAATCATAATATTTGTGTCCTTTTTTATGCGAATATCTAACGCCCTCGCCCTTTGAAGGGAGAGGGTTGGGGTGAGGGTTTACAATACATCCTTTTTCTTACAGCCACGAATCACTTCGCCGCGTGTTCGATGCGGGTT
>CAMZLX010000124.1 GCA_947311795.1 uncultured Zetaproteobacteria bacterium | reverse complement strand
TTTGATTTCAACAGCTATACCTCTAAGTTCTTGGAGAAACTCTATCACAAAGTCATCAGATTCAAGTACTCGAGCTTTTTTGAAAAACTTTCTCATAGCAGAAAGGTCAGTTAGTATATTCCCTTTTAATTCTGAGTCATTATCTCTTTCGCGTGAATCACTAACCTTTTCCATCAAAGAAAAAAGGTACGAAAAGCAGTTGTTAGGTCTATCTAATTCACGAAGATATGTGACAAGTTTAGCTTTTCGAGGGTCTTTCTCTAGAGAAGAAGCCGTGAGTTTTGTCGCACCTACAACACAAATATCTAGCATATATAAAGTTGGAATTATTGCTGACCATTGCTTCAGCATATCATGTTGTTCTGAAGATAGACTCACCTTCAAAGTCATTGTCTTCCCAGTAATAAATTCTTGATTTTCCATTAAATACCTTTTAGTGCTATTAGTTATATTTTCTCATTTTCATCCTGTACTTATTGGCTTGAATAAAACGCTAACTTGGTAATAGCATGACTTGAAATTCCATCTATTACGCTCCCTTATTCGCCCAAAAATTCTCTGCTATTGGACTTTAAAGCCCAAACAGGGAAACCATGGTATTTGCGAATTTATGGCTGATAGTTTGTTGTTTGTTGGCTTGGGTGTCAATGTGATTGGTCTTAGTTCGCCAAAGCTCTAAGCACAGTTTGTGGCTCTTTGGCAACCACATTGAGCAATACCAATGCAGGGCCTTGCGGTTTTCTGTCGCCGCGCTCCCAATGGCGCAATGTGCTGACGCTGATACCAAATGCAGAGGCAAATTCATTTTGTGACATGCCAATTTGGGTGCGGATATTTTTCACATCAATGGGTGAAAAGTCATGCACCACTGCTTTATTTTGTTTACCTTTGGCAAAACTCAATGCTTCGTTTAAACCTTGTTGAATACTGTTCATTGCTTCATTCATATCATTCTCCATAACTTTTCTTGAGTAGCGAAGTTAGCTTCGCAAGCTCTTGGCATTCTGCTGTGGATAGATTGGCTTTCTCACCTTTACCAAACAGCGTTAATAAAAATAGTGGCATGGATGTGTTGTGGTAGTAATAAATGATGCGAACACCACCACTTTTTCCTTTGCCTTGTGCAGACCATCGAAGCTTGCGAATACCACCTGTTTTCTGCATGACAACACCTGCTGCGGGATGTGCTGCCAAATAATTGATAATACTCTGCTTTTCTTCATCACTAAGTGTTTTTTCTGACCTTTTCTGAAATTCAGGTAGTTCGACAATGGTCTGCATAAAGACAAGTGTAATCCATTGGCTTATAGCTTGTCAATATTGTTTGGTTTGATGGTTGAGAGATTGACGATAATACTTCATGCTTGGTTTTATGTTTAAACAAGCGCAAACAACCTTAACCATCAACGCCAACGGGCGTGGCTTCACCAATTTTACCCGCGATATGCAATCATGGATTGGGCAGGCAGGTATTCAAACGGGGCAAGTGACCTTATTCGTGCAACACACCAGTTGTTCCCTCATCATTCAAGAAAATGCCGACCCTGATGTGCTCATCGATATGGAAACCTTTATGTCCAAGCTGGTGCAAGACGGCGACCCATCTTTTCGCCATCAAGATGAGGGCGATGATGATATGCCCGCTCACATCCGAATGGCGCTGACTGCCGTGTCGCTGACTATTCCTGTGAGCAAGGGCAGGGCAGCTTTGGGCATTTGGCAGGGTGTGTATTTGTATGAACACCGCTATGCGCCCATGCAGCGGCGGGTGATGTTGCATGTGGTGGGTGAAGCATGAGCCATACAACCATGACATATAAGATTTTAGAAAAAGTATCCTTGTTCAAAGGTTTCTTTAAGTTTGAAGGGTTTACCGTGCAACATGATACATTCAAGGGCGGCTCGCTGACGATTGAACGCGAACTGTTGGAGCGCGGCGATGCCGTGGCGATTTTATTGTATGACAAACGCTACGATGAAGTGTTGCTGATTGAGCAATTTCGCATTGCGCCTGCGGTGCGCCAAGATAATGCTTGGATGATTGAAGTGGTGGCGGGTATGTTGGATGAGGGCGAAGATAAAGTGCAGTGCGCGATTCGGGAGTCCATTGAAGAAGCAGGTTATGAACCATTTAATATTCAATTTTTGGGTAAAACCTACGCATCCCCCGGCGGCACATCGGAATGTTTGTATATGTACCTAGGATATGTGGATAAAGATAAACCTGTATCAGAAGGCGGCGGCTTGGATGAAGAACACGAGGATATTCGAAGCTTTTGGGTATCCCGCGAAGAAGCCGTAAACATGGCGCAAGATGGGCGCATCAATTCAAGTGTGCCTATGCTTGCTGTGATGCTGTCATTTGGTTTGAACGGAGTGATACCATGCAAGGATTGATTAAAAAAATTGAAGATAACATCGGGCTGGTGATGCAACATGAAAACCAAGCTATCCGTTGGTTGTTGGCAAGCTTTGCCGCGGGCGGGCATGTGTTGCTTGAAGATTTACCCGGCACAGGCAAAACAACCTTGGCGAAAACCTTAGCCAAATCGGTGTCGGCGGATTTTAAACGCATTCAATTTACACCCGACTTGATGCCCAGCGATATTGTGGGCGTGTCGATTTATAAACAGCAACAGCAAGACTTTGAATTTCGCGCTGGTCCTGTGTTTACCAACATCTTGCTTGCCGATGAAATCAACCGCGCTAGCCCGCGCACCCAATCGGCATTGCTTGAAGCGATGAGCGAAGCCCAAGTGAGTGTGGAAGGGGAGACGCGAATGTTGCAAGCCCCGTTTTTTGTGATGGCAACGCAAAATCCGATTGAATTTCACGGCACTTATCCTTTGCCCGAAGCGCAGTTGGATAG
>CAMZLX010000123.1 GCA_947311795.1 uncultured Zetaproteobacteria bacterium | reverse complement strand
TTCGACTTTGACAGGATAGGTTTTCACACAACCTTCATCAGGTGCGTGGACTTGTCCGTCATCCAAGTGAATGCGCCAGTTGTGCAAGGGGCACAACACATCATCACCTGAAATAATACCATCAACCAGCGGTCCATCTTTGTGCGGGCAACGGTTTTCCAAGGCTTTGACCCTATCATTGGTCAAACGAAACACAGCAATCACCGTGTTGTCGGCGCGAACAGTACGCGCTTGTGATGGTGGGATTTCATCCAACTTACATACTTCAATCCACTTTGGATTTAAATCATTTTTATCGGGCATTATACTGACTCCACACGAACAGGAATATCAATGGGTTTATATTCCGTGAATTTTTCATAACCTTTATCGGCATCTTCAACACGCGCTTGCCATGGGTCATGCGCTTGCGCATCAAGATAAGCATGTAAACGCGCCACCAGTGCTTTGCGATTTTCAATATCATCTACAACCACGGCTTTAATACTTTCCAAACCCACACGTTGTTGCCACGGCGCAGTACGCTCATTGTGACGACCTGTTTCGCGGTAGTGTTGTAAATAAGCTTTGGTGATTTCTTCCACTTCTTCAGCTGTTTCCACGATACACAACAATTCTGTTGCCACCACGTGCACGCCACCATTACCACCCGTACTGATTTCCCAGCCGCCTTCAACGCCCACAATGCCTACATCTTTAATCGTGGCTTCTGCGCAATTTCGCGGGCAACCCGATACTGCTAACTTCACCTTGGCAGGGAACCAAATATGGTCGAGTTGTTTTTCCAAATGAATACCCAAAGATGTGGAATCTTGTGTACCAAATCTGCACCACTCTGAACCCACGCATGTTTTCACGGTGCGCAATGCTTTACCATAAGCATAACCACATGCCATACCCAAATCTTTCCACATGGGTGCCAAATCTTCTTTTTTTACACCCAGCAAATCAATACGCTGACCACCTGTGACCTTCACCGTTGGCACATTGTATTTCTTGGCTACTGTTGCAATTTTAATCAGCTCATCTGGTGTGGTTACACCACCATAAATACGTGGAATCACAGAGAAAGTTCCATCTTTTTGGATGTTGGCGTGCATTTTTTCATTGGCGATACGCGATGTGCGGTCATCCTCTGAATCTTCAGGCCAAGTCATACCAATATAATAGTTAATGGCAGGGCGACACACTTGGCAACCTTCACCTTTCCAACCCATCACGTTCATCACTTCGCGGACGTGGGTAAGTTTTTTGTTTTTAATTTGTTCTTTGACTTGTTCATGATTGAATTCCGTACAACCACAAATCGGGTCATGCTCTGATTCGACAAATGATGTGCCCAATGTAGAGACAAGAATTTGCTCCACCAAACCAATACAGCCACCGCATGAGCCACCAGCTTTGGTACAAGCTGTGACTTCTTTGCGCGTGGTTAAACCTTCATTAGTAATCGCATCCACAATATCTTTTTTGGTCGTACCATTACAACCACAAACCACCGTGTCATCGCTCATGGCAGATGCTTGGTCTATACCTGAATGCCCTGAATCGCCTAATCCCGATGCTGAGAATAACATGGTCGAGCGCATTTCTGAAATGTCTTTGCCATCCTGCATCCATTGGAAGAATGTTGGTCCATCAGCCGTGTCACCAAACATGACCACGCCTTTGATTTTATCATCTTCCAAGACCATTTTTTTGTACACGCCACCGTGTTTATCCAACAGCTCAATCACATCTGCACCGGGTGTTCCCATGAAATCACCAGCGGAAAACACATCAATGCCTGATACTTTCAGCTTGGTCGAAACCACAGAGCCTTCATACGCTTTTAAGCCATTACCCGTGATTTGATATGCCAAGACTTTGGCTTGTTCAAACAATGGCGCAACCAAACCATAAGCAATGCCTCTATGTTCGGCGCATTCACCCACCACATACACCGATGCATCGGTGACTGTCTGCATATAATCATTCACCACAATGCCGTTGTTGCAGAATAAACCACAAGACTCAGCCAATGCTTTGTTCGGGCGAATACCCACTGCCATCACCAATAAGTCACAATCTAATGATGAGCCATCTTTAAATTTAAGACCTTGCACACGCGGTTCACCTGTTACTTCCGTGGTCAAGGTAGACATTTTAAATTGCATACCCTGCTCTTCCAAAGATGTTTTCAGCATCTCACCTGCCACACTATCGAGTTGCATATTCATCAAGGTATCTTGGTCGTGAATCACCGTGGCTTCCATGCCAAGATTTAATAAACCTTTCGCCGCTTCAAGCCCCAGTAAACCACCGCCAATCACAGCTGCTTTTTTGTATGTTTTGGCAGCCTCAAACATTTTGTCACAATCTTCAATATCGCGGAATGCAATCACGCCTTCTTTATCATGCCCTGGAATCGGAATAATAAATGGGTTTGAACCTGTGGCGATAATCAGATTATCATATTCAGCAGTTGTGCCGTCATCAGCTGTGACAACTTTTCTACCTCGATGAATCTCGGTAACTTTCTTACCCATATGCAATTTGATACCATTATCTTTATACCATTGCTCATCATTCAAGATAATATCTTCAATCGTGGTATCACCCGCAAGCACAGGCGACAACATAATACGGTTGTAGTTGGGGTATTTTTCCGCACCAAAAATGGTAATATCAAACATATCGGGATTGGCTTTCAAAATCTCTTCAATGGCGCGCACACCCGCCATACCATTACCAATCATCACTAATTTTTTCTTATCGCTCATCTTAACCTCTTATCGGTATTCATCTATCATGATGAATTAACTATGTATCGCATGTAAGCAAACATCATGCCTAACCTGGAGATAAGGTTTCGAGCATTTTATCGCACGGAAGCCTCTACATTGCCTAAATACAGTTCATTATTTGCCTATATTTTAACCTATTCTGCATACCAAGGTTAGTGATTAAGCCAAAACACACATGATTCATACTGGCATTAGCCTTGCTCGACAGTCCGAAGAAGCGTGTGCAGGAAACTACTTTAGATTTGTTTTAATTTACACAGGAGAGACCCAAATGGCAGCATCAGGCATTGGCGTAGACCAAAGCAAAATCAATCTCTTTTCCTTCACAGGAAAAATGAAAATCTTGCACATGTCATGGCTGGCATTTTTCATCAGCTTTATGGTCTGGTTCAACTTTGCACCACTGCTTGCATCCATCCGCGAAACTTTCGGTTTATCCGACCAAGAAGTTAAACTCTTACTCATCTTAAATGTCGCACTAACCATCCCTGC
>CAMZLX010000122.1 GCA_947311795.1 uncultured Zetaproteobacteria bacterium | reverse complement strand
AAATCCACGACCATGTGCCGTTGTAAGCAGGTGATGTTTTCGTTTTGCTGCACATGTTTAAGCAATGTTTCGCCAATAGCCTTGCCTGTGGAATCTTGAACATGGGCGATGCGTCTGTGCGAATGCCCACCTTCGCGGGTTAAATGCAGTTCACCATTTTCCGTGTCAAAGGGTGTGCCTAAGTGTAATAACTCTTCCACCATTTCATGCCCGCGCTCCACCATTTCAGCGACGACTTCTTCATGACAAAGCCCTGCACCAGCTTTGATGGTGTCTTGGATATGGCTTTCAATGGTATCATCTTTGGTGATAAACCCTGCAATGCCGCCTTGGGCTTGGAAGGTGTTGGAATCAGGAAAGTCTGATTTATTCACCAATATCACGCTGCCATGTTCTGCCAAGCGGTGTGCTGCCATCAATCCCGCTGCGCCACTACCAATAATCAGGTAGTCGCAGGTGTGGCTGTTGGTGTGGGAGGATTGAGTTTGCAAAGGCATGGGCAGAGCATAAACGTGAAACTGAATGATTTCACCTGTTGCTTTGATAACTGGCGTGTAAGCTTGGCTCTATGTTTAAAGAAATATTGGGCTTGATTGCCGTTGCGATGACTTTTATCGCATTTTATCCCTATATTCGCTCGATTTTACGCGGTAAAACCAAGCCGCATGTGTTTTCATGGGTGATTTGGGGTTTAACCACCTTTGTTGTTTTTCTTGGGCAGTTGGCAGATGGCGGCGGGGCAGGGGCTTGGTCGATTGGTGTGTCGGGTGTCATCACCATGTTTGTCGCATTCTTGGCATACCGCAACAAAGCAGACACGCATATCACAAAAACCGATTGGCTGTTTTTTCTTTCCGCATTGGCATCCATGCCGTTGTGGTTGCTCACTTCTGACCCCATGTTAACGGTTGTATTGCTCACGGTGATTGATTCTTTTGGTTTTGCCCCCACATTTCGTAAGTCGTATCACCATCCTTATGATGAGCCGGTTGATTTTTATGTTTGGATGACGGTGCGTAATATTGTGGCGATTGCAGCACTGCTGTCGTATTCAGTGACCACAGTGATATTTCCTGCGGTGACTGGTATTTTAGGTTTGTTGTATGTGTTGATGGTGGTTGTCCGCCGCAAACAAGTCGGGCATGGTTGAGATATGAGAAATTTATGGTTAGTTGTCTTTTTTAGTGTATTGATTTGGTCTGCGGTGAACCCAAAAGACTATTTTACTTGGTTTTTAGAGGTTTTTCCTGCTCTGATTGGTTTAATGGTCATGGCATGGACATACAAAACCTTTCCACTCACGCCCTTGCTCTACACACTTATCCTGTTTCATTGCATCATTCTTATGGTGGGCGGGCATTACACGTATGCCGAAGTGCCACTGTTTGATTGGCTTGCCGAGGTGATGGACTGGCAGCGCAACAACTACGATAAAGTCGGGCATTTTACCCAAGGTTTTGTGCCTGTGATGGTGGCTAGAGAGATTGTGATTCGCAAAAACATCATCCCACGCCCTGCATGGCGCAACTTCTTTATCGTCTGCTTTTGTTTGGCATTCAGCGCGTTTTATGAACTTATTGAATGGTGGGTAGCAATCAGCACAGGCGAAGGCGCAGAAGCCTTTTTAGGCACGCAAGGTTATGTGTGGGATACCCAATCCGATATGGGTTTTGCACTGTTTGGTGCAATCATAGGTTTGATACTTTTAAGCAAGTGGCATGATAAGCAGTTGAAAACGGTTTAATAAGTATGTGACCCTCACCTGCGAAAGAAACACTGTGGCTTATAAGCATGATAGGCAGTTAAATTTCCAGCCCTGTTAAACTGTTAAACTGTTAAACCGTTGGCTAAAGCAAAAGCTATAAAAGCTAAAATTAGCCCTGTATAGCTAACTGCATGGACTTGCCATATGAAGGTGTTAATATTAACAGGACAAATGAAACCAGCTTTATTCCATATTTTTGTAATATACCAACGCTCACAAATCACAGTTAAATATAAGGTTATAATAAACCAAGCGCCCGTAACAAACCAAATATAACTCATATAGGGAGCTGATTCATAAACCCAAGTCCCTAAAAGAGACATTATTCCTCCCAAAGGATTTGGTAAATTCATTGCAAAACCTGTAATTAAGGCTAATAAAAAAGGTAATCCCAATCCAATCAAAAGAGTTGAAATGAAGTTGACATGAAACACTTGGCGAAAGGCTGTAGCAGGATTTATTTTTAACCATTTGGAGTACATATATGTTTCAACAGATAGAATCCATACTTGACCAAAAACAAAAGCAGCAAAATTGATATAAAGCAAAATAGGACCACCACCATTTGCGTACGCAAATGAAGGTAGTAAAATTATTGTTAAGAAAATTATTAGTTTAGTAAAGTTCACAAGTTTTCCTTAGTTGCATTAGGAGAAGTTGAATGCAATCGTTTAAATAGTAAAGAAGTGGTTTCCGACTTAATCAAACTTATTGCTTAATCCTTGGGTCAGCCCAAGCGTAGGCGAGGTCGGCGATGAGGTTGCCGAGAAGGGTTAAGACTGCCCATTTCAACCTTACATTTCCACCCGAAATTCAATCTTCTCATCATTAAAGTTGGCATAAATGACTTTATTTGTGCCATGCCCAGGATTGGGTTCTTTGGTGATGCGAACCAAGTCGTATTTGGATAAGATTTTTAAGTCGTTATTGAGGCTAGCAGGGCTTCGGTTTAGTTTTTTGACAAGATGCGAAAATATAGCCTTCTTTTCTGTACGAAAGAATTTTACCAAATCTTTGCGTTCAGGTTTTAATAACATCATTAAATCCTTGGCATCCACCCAAATAGTATGTTTGGGGGTAAGCTTTTTGCCTTCATCAATGGCTTTTGCGGTTTCTTTTGCAGCGGTAAAGAAGTCATTAAGTGTACCTGCTTTGATTTCAATGGTCATTGGATATACTCCTTTATTTCTTGTTCAAACTGCTTAACAAGGTTTTCATAGCTGATAAAATCAATGGGTGAGATTTTACCAAAAAAATGTTTATGGTGATAATCATGGGCATTGTCATAACCAATCACACGCCCATTATCTTCTTGGCATAGGCTGAAGTTGATATATGCGATATTGTATTTTACCACAATCCCCTTGCTATCTTGCCAAGCCTCAATTTTTATAACACCGCCACCTTTGCTCTTAGGTAGGTCATATCTTTCATCAATAACCTTGAGAAAAGGCTGCTTTTTCTTTTTTGCCATGACGCAAGCATAGCAGCTTTATGTTTTTTTATAAAGCTGTGGTTTATTTACTGTCTAATCCTTGGGTCAGCCCAAGCGTAGGCGAGGTCGGCGATGAGGTTGCCGAGAAGGGTTAAGATTGCGCTGATGACGGTGATGCCCATGACGAGGGGGTAATCCCTTGAAAGCACAGCTTCAAATAACAATAAACCCATGCCAGGGATGGAGAATAGTTGCTCCACAATGACTGAACCGCCGATGAGTCCCGGAATGGATAAACCCAAGAGCGTAATCATGGGTAGAAGCGCATTTTTGAGGGCAAGGCGGTAGTGAATCGCGGTTTCAGATACGCCCATTGCTCTAGCCGTGGTGATATATTCGCTGCGAATCACATCCAACATACCTGTGCGCATAAAACGAGACATACCCGCAAGCCCACCAATGGCAGAGACAAACACAGGAAGAATCAAATGTTTGAGTAGGTCGAGTTGTTGTTCTAGCCAGCTCATTTGTTGCCAGCCGTAGTCATGTATGCCTGAAATGGGAAGCAGTTGCACATTTACCCCAAGTGCTATCATCAGCAATAAACCCAACCAAAATGAAGGAATGGCAAAAGCGAGGAAGACAAACACGGTTAAACTGCGGTCTAACCATGAATCTTTGCGTACTGCCGATGCCACACCAATGGGAATAGCGATGATGAGAATGAATGCCATGGCAAGGATGTTTATCCAAAGGGTGACAGGCAATCGCTCTGCTATTTTATCCAGCACAGGGCGACCATCGGCGGAAAATGAGTTGCCAAAATCGAGGGTGGCAAGCCTACCTAACCAATCAAAGTATTGGGCATATAAAGGTTGGTCTAAGCCGTAGAATGAGCGCAGGCGTTCTATATCGTCGGCGGACACTTTGGGGTCGAAAGCTTGACCCACCACGGATGGTTCACCTGGGGCAAGATGCATCATACCAAAGGATATGATGGTGATGCCGAGCAGCAATGGAATCATGCCGAGCAATCGTTTTAGGGCGTAAGCTTTCATGGCAGCAAAGGTTACGGTTGCTTTGGATATAAGCAAGGTAGGGGGATTGTTCCCTCAATGCGCGCTAACGGTGTCAAAGCGCTAAACCATAGGCTTGCTATGCTTTGCACACTTT
>CAMZLX010000121.1 GCA_947311795.1 uncultured Zetaproteobacteria bacterium | reverse complement strand
TGTTACCAAACCCGACTGCCAAACCAAGCCATTGTCTTGATACATGCGCAACACACCCGACACCGATAAGCGGTATTGAATAGCCAAACCCGCAGCATTAAAAGCAACAGGCGTAAATGCTTCACTGGGGCTTTCAATGCGTAAATTGACATGTGTTTGACCTGAACCCGCTTGTAAAACAGGCAAAGCATCGCGCTGAAGCCATTGCTGCCGCAACTCGCCAAGCAATATTTTCCCTAGCGTGCTGGGTGGTGCTTGTAAGTTCGCAGTCGTCACTTTTTCAGGTATGACATTGGACTTACCCTGCCCCACCAAGTGATAACCACATGACGTGAGCATCAAAACTAAGGCGAGGTATAAAGGCAATCTCATGCAGGTTTGACCACGATATTCAGCAAACGACCTTTGACCAAAATCACTTTGACAATTTGATTGCCTTCCAACCATTTGGTAATGCCTTCATCAGCTTGCGCGGCGGCTAAAGCATCATCTTGGCTGACATCGGGCGAAACCACAATTTCACCGCGTTTTTTGCCTTGAATTTGCACCACAAGATTGATTTCATCTTGTACCAATGCCGATTCATCCACTTCTGGCCAAGCAGCCATCACGGCAACCGTTGCAAAACCTAATCGCTCACCGCACTCACACGCAAAATGCGGTACAAGTGGCGCAAGCATGGTGACCAAGGCTCTCACACCTTCTTCAACCACCGCTTTGCCTTCATCATCATGGGCATCAAAAGCATTCAAGGCATTGGACAATTCCATCATGGCTGCAATCGCCACGTTGAAAGCGAAACCTTGCTCAAAAGCATGGGTTACCCGTTGAATATGCGTGTGAATGGTGCGGCGCAACGTTTTGGTGGTTTTGGCATCAGCTTGCCCAGGATTAACTTGCCCAACTTTATCCAACAACACCCAAACACGGTTTAAGAAGCGGCTTGCCCCTTCCACACCTTTATCGCTCCACTCCAAATCACGCTCTGGGGGCGCTGCAAATAAAGTGAACAAACGAGCCGTGTCTGCACCGTATTTTTCAATAATGGTCACAGGGTCAACCGTATTACCTTTGGACTTGGACATTTTGGTGCCATCAAGCAATACCATGCCTTGCGTCAATAAATTCTTGAACGGTTCAGAGCCAACCTTTTCACCATCAAACAAACCCACATCACGCATCAACCGATGATAAAAGCGAGCATACAAAAGATGCAGAACAGCATGTTCCACACCCCCAATATATTGGTCCACAGGTGCCCATTTTTCCATGCTATTAGCATCCAACATCGCCGTATCGCAGTTCGCGGAAGTATAACGATTCATATACCACGATGACTCCATAAACGTATCAAAGGTATCGGTTTCGCGTTTGGCAGCTTTGCCACACTGAGGGCAACTCGTATTTACAAATGCTTCGCAGTCGGCAAGTGGTGATGCGCCACCAGTTGGTTGCAAATGTTCAGGCAACACCACAGGCAAATCTTGTTCAGGCACAGCCACAGTACCGCAATTTTCGCAATGAATCACAGGGATAGGTGTACCCCAATAGCGTTGACGCGACACCAACCAATCCCTCAAACGGAACTGCGTGCGTTCTTCACCTTTATTGTTTGTATTCAGCCAATATGTAATGGCTTTCTTGGCTTTATTTGATTTTAAACCATCAAACTCACCCGAATGGATAAGCACACCCGCATCAGTAAATGCAGCCTCGCTCACATCGGCATCACCTGTAGCATTGGTGATGACTTGTTTAATATCTAAACCATATTTCTTAGCAAAATCATAATCGCGCTCATCGTGAGCTGGTACACTCATCACCGCCCCCGTGCCATACGACATCAACACAAAGTTCGCCACCCACACAGGCACAGCTTCACCCGTAATCGGATGAATCGCGTTAACCCCCAATGCCATGCCTTTCTTTTCCATGGTTGCCACATCGGCTTCTTTGGTGGAAATCACGCTGCACTCTTCTAAAAATGCCGCAAGTTCTGCATT
Source organism: uncultured Zetaproteobacteria bacterium (assembly GCA_947311795.1). Taxonomy (GTDB): domain Bacteria; phylum Pseudomonadota; class Zetaproteobacteria; order Mariprofundales; family Mariprofundaceae; genus Ghiorsea. The sequence continues at coordinate 1,156 of CAMZLX010000121.1, read as the reverse complement.
GTTTTCAGCAGCTTTGATGGCGAGCGGATGCCCAGCTGCGACTGCCATATAGGTCACACCCATCAACGTATCTGGGCGGGTAGTAAAAATATCCAAGGTTTTATCGCTGCCTTCAACTTGGAAAGACACTTCCGCACCCGATGATTTACCAATCCAGTTGCGCTGCATACCCACAACCTTGTCGGGCCAACCTGAAAGTTTGTCGAGGTCGTTTAACAATTCATCGGCATAATCGGTGATTTTGATAAACCATTGTGCCAAATTCTTTTTATGCACAGGCGTATCACAACGCCAACACACCCCATCTTCCACTTGCTCATTGGCAAGCACAGTATGGCAAGGGTCGCACCAATTCACTTCTGCTTCTTTGCGATATGCCAAACCTTTTTCCATCAGTTTGGTGAACATCCATTGCTCCCAACGGTAGTATTCAGGTTTGCAGGTGGCGATTTCACGGTTCCAATCGTAAGAAAGACCCAAGCGTTTGAGTTGAGCAGACATTTGTTCGATATTGGCATACGTCCATTCTGCAGGTGGCCTACCATGTTTAATCGCTGCATTTTCTGCTGGCAAACCAAAAGCATCCCAACCAATGGGGTGCAACACATTAAACCCACGCATACGTTTGTAACGCGCCACCGCATCACCCAAACAATAGTTGCGCACATGCCCCATATGCAGATTGCCCGATGGATATGGGAACATCTCTAGGCAATAATAGGTTTCTCGGTTATCCCCTTCACCCTCACTGGCAACATCAATGCCTGATTCATCCCAAAGCTTTTGCCATTTGATTTCAATGGATTGGGGGCTGTATAACGTATCGGACACTTTAAAACCTCATAAATTATCAAAACTATACGCCATATCATAGACATGCCGCTAGCGAATAAAAGCACAACATGATAATCATATGAAAACTTGATATATTCTGAATCACCAACTATGTTTGATATGGGTTTATTCTTTAAGGGTTAGGGTTTTGTTATTTATGCGGCAGCTAAGTTATGGTTTCGTTTGTATTTTTCTTCTTTTTCATTCCAGTGCTCTTACCGCTGCTGGTTTATCCAACCTTGACCAAGGCAATTTAATTTCAGCTATCGATGACTACCGCTTTAGTGATTACGACATGGCTATCAACAAACTTGAAAATTTA
>CAMZLX010000120.1 GCA_947311795.1 uncultured Zetaproteobacteria bacterium | reverse complement strand
GTTAATATCTTGGGGTAGATTCATCCAAGCATGCAGTGAATGTTGCACGTCTTTGACCAACCGTTGCGTTTTTCCCTTGGGACCAAGGTGTTCGATTGCCCACTTTGAAATCAACGGTTTGGCAAGCTCCCAAATATTAATGTCAGGATAAAGCTCTCGGGTCACCCCTTCAATCACCACCATACTTTTTTGCAACAATAATAGTTGTGGCTGGGTTTCCATTTGAAAGCGTTCCGTGACCGCAAATAAATAAAAGAGAAGCTCGGCAATGGAAATATCTTTAAGCGGGCGGTTAAAAATCGGTACTGCAATTTCCCTTAACGCATCTTCAAAAGCCGATACATCCGTATCGTAGGGCACATAACCCGCTTCAATATGCACTTCTGCTGCACGTTTATAGTCTTGCTTCAAAAACGCCAACATCATATCTGCAAGGTAAACCCTACTTTGCATTCCCAAGCGCCCAACAATACCAAAATCAACAAGTCGTATTTCACCTTTATCGGTGACAAATATATTACCTGGATGTAAATCGGCATGAAAATAACCATGCACAAATACCATGTGGAAAAACATGTTTTGCAGATTTTTACATAAGGTTAATGGGTCAAACCCTGCGGCAACCAGTGCATCGCGCTCATCAATCGGCATACCATGAATACGTTCGGTCACCAAAACATCTTGGTTGGTATAATCCCAAAATACTGCGGGCACACCCACACCTTCTGAGTCCGCCAACTGGTCTGCAAAACGGCTGGCATGTGCAGCCTCAGAGCGAAGGTTTAACTCACCCAAAATAGTCACCGCAAATTCTTCAACAACCCTTGGTGCTTTAAGGCGCTCATACTCTGGGAAATAGCGGTCAAATAACGATGCCAACATACGCAAGATTGCTAAGTCCGCTTCAATCATACGGTCGATATTGGGGCGGCGTATTTTCACTGCGACTTCCTGCCCATCATGCAAGGTTGCGAAATGAACTTGGGCAATGGATGCAGCAGCAATGGGTGTTTCATCCAAGCTTGAGAATACACCATCCTTGCCAATGGCTTCACATTTGTATGCTTTATTTAATAAACACTGCACAACATGAAAGGGTTCAGGCGGCACATTATCTTGAAGCTTTTTAAGCTCCAGAGCGACATCCAACGGCAGCAAATCCACACGCGTGGACAACATTTGCCCAAACTTGATAAAGCTTGGTCCCAAGCGCTCCAAAGCCAAACGAATCTGCACGCCCAATTCTTTAGGTTTATAATCGCGGCTGAATAGGCTGAGCAACCAAATATAGGGTGTGAATAATCGAAGGCGTACAGCCATCGCAGCCAAACCATGTGTTGCCAAGACATGAATGATATACAGAAGCCTTATATTGCGGCGAAGGCTTTTAAATCTCATGCTTTCACTTGGGTTGCCGCACGTTCCAATTTATCCAACTTACGCTCAAGTTTACTGGCTTTGCGGGATACCGATTCCACACCAGCTTGCCACAATTGAAAACGCGCTTCGGATGGTGTGTCCATGACTTTAAGCGCTTGCTCAACCAGTTGGCTGGATGATTCACGCATTTTTTTCTCAGCATCCACCAAGGCATATGCGGCTTTGGCAACCTTGCGACCAAAAAAATCGCCAAATGCGCGGCGCAATTCAACTTCCCAATCCAAGTCCAGTTGTTGCAAAAGCTTTTGAAACAAAAGCATGGATTCCGAGTCACCCGATAATTTTAAGACTTTTTGCATCACCAAACTATCAGGGTCTTCTTTGGCAAAACTTAGGCGTGCAAAACCTGTGGTTGTGGATTCAATTTTGACATCTGGGCGCTGTGCACTCGAAGGGTGAACCCACACCGAACCTGCTTTAAAGCCGATAAACAACACCGCGCCTGTATCTTTAATATACACGCGAAACACTTTGCCTTCCAAGCTGTCTAACGTATTTTCTAATGCTTCATTGTCCTGAAAAAACAGTTGTAACACTGAGCTTAACACCACGCACTGCACGGACACAGGAATCAAACGAAGTGGTAAAAACATTACGCTCATACTTTATAACCTCGGTGCATGGCAACCACACCACCTGTCATATTGTCATGGCGCACCAACGCAAAACCTGCACCTTTAATCCATTTCTCAAAGCGTTTCTGGTCGGGGAATCGGCGAATCGACTCCACCAAATATTGATATGAATCTCTATCGCCCGTAATCATTTCACCCATAGCTGGAATCACGTTGAACGAGTAAGCATCATACACTGTGTCCAGCAATGGAATCACAGGTTTGGAAAATTCAAGGCACATGAATTGTCCGCCGGGTTTAAGCACACGGTAAAACTCTGCCAAACCCGCAGGCACATCCACAAAGTTACGAATACCAAATGCAATGGTCACCAAATCAAAGCTGTTGTCCGCAAAAGGAAGTTTGGTGCCATCGGATTGAATGCAATCTGCAAGACCGGGCAACATACCCTCATCCAAAGTGCGGCGTGCACCTTCTTGCAACATCGGACCATTCAGGTCTGTGAGCACCACGCGCGCTTCGCGATTGGTTTTACGAATTAAACCAATGGCAATATCACCCGAACCCGCTGCCACATCAAGCCCAATACCACCCTTTGGTAACACCGCCTTGGCAAGAAATGCCCGCTTCCATAACCGATGCATACCACCGCTCATAGCATCATTCATAATATCATATTTGTATGCTACAGATGAAAAGACTTCCATCACTTTTCCAGCTTTTTCATCAGCCGCAACCGTTTCAAACCCAAAATGCGTTTGTGTCTTTTCGTTGATTTCAGTTGTGCTTGGTTGAGGTATGGATTGTTCTGTCATAGTGCGCAGCGTAACACCGAATGTTTCACTTGTTGACTGTTATGTAGTGTGCTAAGAAATGAACTTGTGTTCAGTTAGCTAGGAACTGGAATGGAAAAGCCTGATTCATCGGTCACAGTGTCTGCATCTGCCAATTCTTCAATCACCCATGCCGATTCATCCGCAAGCAAGGCATCCACAAGTTGGCAGTTCATCGCATGACCACTGCGCTCACCTTCAAATGCACCCACAATCGGGTATCCTGCTAAGAATAAGTCGCCCACGGTATCTAAGACTTTATGCCTTGCGCACTCATCGGCATAACGAAGCCCACCTTCATTAAGCACACCATATTTATCAAGAACCACTGCGTTATCCATGGAACCACCCAAAGCTAAACCCGCTTTTTGTAGCGCTTCAACTTCATGGATAAAACCAAATGTGCGCGCTCGGCTTACTTCTCTTGCATAACCTTGGCGCGAAAAATCAAAGCTTACTTTACAATTGGATAATAATGGATGTGCGTAGTCCAACAAATAGGAAACGCGAAAACCTGACGCAGGGTATAAAGCGCATGATTTATTTTCGTCTTCAATGCTGACCCGTTTTTTAATCCGCAATACTTTTTTGGCTTTGTTTTGTTCCACAATACCTGCGCATTGAATCAGAAAAATAAAAGGAGAAGCCGAACCATCCATCACTGGAACTTCAGCTCCATTCACTTCAATGCGAGCATTATCAATGCCAAGCCCAGCAAGCGCAGACATGATATGTTCAACCGTTGCAATGGTGGCTTCACCATGACCAATCGTGGTGCAAAGCCTTGTATCGACAACAGAACTGACATGTCCTTTAATTTCAATGTCCAAATCTGAACGTACAAAAACGATACCTGTATCCACATCTGCTGGATGCAATACCAATTCGATTTTTTTACCAGAATGCAAACCAATTCCGCTGCATCGAATCGCATGGTCAAGCGTACGTTGTTTGATCATTTACAGCCTCCTTGGTCGCCTTATCTTACATCGACAAATTTAACATTTGAAACATGAAGATAGTGTTAAACAACTGAAGTATAGAGTTTTTTTTGAAAAAGCAAAGTATTAGTGATTTCTGATACAACCACTATGACTAAATAACCATTATTTTATTATTGAAAAGGCTCTGTCCCGCAGCATCTTAGCTATAAAGGCTGCTGATAGACCGCGAATCATAAATACGAAGAATCGCTTCACCCATCAAAGAGCCAATCGAAAGCAGGCGAACTTTGCCTGTGTCCAAAATGGCTTGGGGCTGTGTGATACTATCGGTAATCACCATTTCATGCATTTGCGAAGCAGCAATACGTTCTGCCGCTGGCCCTGATAACACACCATGCGTTGCATAGGCAGTAACCTTGCTTGCACCACGCTCCATCAGCGCATCCGCAGCACCACAAATCGTGCCTGCTGTGTCCACAATATCATCCACAAGTATGCAGTGTTTACCTTCAATATCACCAATCACATTCATCACTTTGGCAACATTTGGGGCTGGGCGACGTTTGTCCACAATCGCAATATCAAGGTGCAACATCTTCGCCAAGGCTCGCGCTCTAACCACACCACCCACATCGGGTGAAACCACCACGGTGTTTTCTGGAGAAACAGCTGATTGCAAAATATCTTTGGCAAACAACGGTGCTGCAAAAATATTGTCCACGGGGATATTAAAGAAACCTTGAATTTGAGTGGCATGTAAATCCATGGTCAATACACGGGTTACACCTGCCGTGGTTAATAAATCAGCAACAAGTTTTGCGGATATTGGTGTACGCCCTGCACTTTTTCTGTCTTGTCTTGCATAACCAAAATAAGGAATTACCGCACAAATTTGGCGCGCAGATGCGCGTTTGGCAGCATCAATGGCAATCAAGAGTTCCATTAAATTGTCATTGGCAGGCACTGATGTGCTTTGTAAAAAGAATACATCTTTACCACGAATGGTTTCTTGGTATTGAAGGAAAATTTCACCATCGGAAAAACGCTGGGTGTGCATTTCGCCCACAGGCATTTGAAGATGCGAACAAACGTCCGCGGTTAATTGGGGGTTAGATGTTCCAGAGAACAGGCGAAACTTTTTATCACTCACCATCAGTAGAACACCTCCGTTCTAACTACATACAACATAAAAATGGCTGGGGCGGCAGGATTCGAACCTGCGCATGACGGGATCAAAACCCGCTGCCTTACCGCTTGGCTACGCCCCAATATTTATGGTGAGCGGATGTTTTTGCAAGAATTTACCCACATGCACCCACGCACCCAAATCTGCTAATGAATCTTTTAGCCGATTTGCATCTTCAGATGAATCGCAAAGCGCAACACACGCCGAGCCGCTACCACTCATCCAAGCCCGAACAGATTGTTGCCGCATCACCACAAGCATATTTTCAAGCGGTGGACATAACATTTTGGCACTTTGTTCAAGGTCATTATAACCCATTTCAAAATCACCAGCATCCGAACGGGCGCGGACTTTAGCCTCTGCCTTTTCGTCCGTCAACGCATGAAAAATATTTTTATCAAAATGGGCAAATGCTGCAGCTGTGGACACCCCCTTTCCTGGCCATGCCAACACAATACTCTCATGAGGAATCACATGAGGGTAAGGCTTTAGTTTCTCACCCACGCCTTGTGCAAGGCTTGCTTGCCCAAATAAAAAACAAGGAATGTCTGCGCCAAAAGGGGCTGCAAATGCAATTAAGCTTTCCGTATCACAACCTACATCCCAGATATGATTGGCAACCATCAAGGCTGTGGCTGCATCCGAAGAACCGCCACCCAAACCTGCCTGAGCAGGCAATATTTTATCAATATGAACACTTAGACCTTGGGTGACATCAAAAGTTTCCCTAAATGCTTGCAAGACTTGAAACACTAAATTCTTTTCACCACTTAACGCAGGGATGTTGCATGTGACCTGCAAGTCTTTTGCAAGTGATATATCCAAATGATCTGCCACATCCACATACACAAAGCTGGTGTCCAGCTCATGAAACCCATCGTCCCGCACATCCGTGATTGCCAAATGTAGGTTCACCTTGGCAGGTGCAGGATAGTTATTCGTCATTGATAATCACAACCGCTTTTCGACCACGCTTAAAATCTGTAATTTCCACACGTTTATAATGGTTTATCCATTTGATTTGTAGCTTATGACCATCCCACTCACCTTTCCAAAGCCGCTCATCCTTGCTGTGCATGGTGTCGGGATATTGACCCAAGAATATTTTAGCCAATGTCCACGGTGGCAGCAACACGCCCATCTCATGCAATTGTGCCACCGACATACCCTGCCAGTTCAACATCTTATCATTATCTCGCCAATACATGTTTTGCCCTTGCCAGCGCACAAACACAACCCGACCTGACAAGGCATGGGTTAAACGCAATAAACCACGTTCTTCGCTTGCCAGCCAATCCAGCTCAACTTGAAAGCGATGTTTGGGGTCAAGCACCAACAATCTACCTGAAAAAGATTTGATGGGTTCGTATCCTGCCTGATTTGTTTCATGTTTCGCACATGATGACACCACTGCAAGTAGACAAACAAGACCTATACACTTCAACCAACTCACATCAAACCTCGCTCAATCTTTT
>CAMZLX010000119.1 GCA_947311795.1 uncultured Zetaproteobacteria bacterium | reverse complement strand
TCAGTATCACCATCAAAATTTTGAAAAGCTTGCCCATACAGTTGTTGAATTTGTTCAACAGTTGTTTGCAGTCTTTCATTCAATGCGCGGGGTGTGTTTCCGCGACAAACCACTGCAAGCACAACATCTGGCCCAGTTTCAAGAATCACTTCCAAATCACCCATGCGCAAGTTTTCAATGCCTTGGTCAGTGCTGCCTGAGAATGAATCACGAATGAAATCTTGTACTGCCGTTAACATGCTGGACACCACATCTGCATCTTCATCCAAGGAGGGGTCGAAAGATAAGTGTTGCAGCAACAAACCTGTTTCTTTATGAATCAAAAAGACCTGTTCAACGCGGTATACCAAGGTGTTGAGCATGACGACTTCTGCAAAAGGTTTACCTGTACGGAATGCTTCAAGCCGCCACTTCAACCCTTGTGCCGAAAAGGAGTTTTCAAGGGTTTGATTCAAGGATTGCAGCATTTGCGCAATCGCGTTGTTAATGGATTTGCGAATCGCAGGACCCATCACAGGGAACAAAGCATCGGATAATGATTTGGGGTCTTTGGCAATGGATGCTTTAATCGACTTTTCAATCGTTGGGGCTAAGGATTTAGCCAGTTCTTCATCTTGCAAGTTGCGTATTTTAACCGCCTCAGCAAGGACTTTAGCGACTTCTTGAGCGTGCAACTGTTGGTCGCGTAATAGGTTTTCAAGCTCATCAAGGCGGATAGACTCTTTTTCAAATAAGAGTTTGCGTAGCTCTTGCATGGCTGCTTCGCTATTGTGTGTTGAGTCTGCACTCATGGTCGGTTGGCTATCAGCGCGCTACTATTTTTTTCCTTCGGGAAGGTTAAATTCACCATTGAGGCGCAAAGCAAGTTCGCTAAACATATCCGCCAACCCTTTGCGGTCGGTTTTTTCATCGTCAAGTTTGTCTGTATTTTTATTCAGTTGCTCGGTGAGTGAAGTGCGCACATTTTGAATTTCAGCCAATAGTGTTTTAGACTGTTCCAGCAAAGCTTCGCGGGAATCACCAGAGCTTTGGGTTAATTTCTCTTGGACTTGCGATAATTTTTTATCGGCATCGGAGGCTGTTTTAGACAACTCGCTTGTGAGGTGTCGGGTATCATCTTCGCGCTCATTACGTTCGTTGCTCAGCTGATCAACAAGGCTGCTTACCTCTTGTTTGATATATTCTTCCAATGCATCCAAACGGTTGTTGGTTTCGCTGCGCAATGCATCGGATTCGTTGAGTACGCGTTCTTCAAGCCGAACAAAACGCTGTTCATAATCACGCATTTGTGAGCCAAATATAATATCGCGGATTTGGTCAACATTGCCAGGCTCATCCTGCATGTTTTTTTCTATTTGTTTTTTTTGAGACATGTATGGTTCCCTCCGTATATGTCAGCATGGTCTGCAGCAACTGCTTAAGCATGAACCAACATAGTGTAGCGACTGTTTTGTAAAAAACAAAAGAAACCGCCTAACTATAAAAAGGCGGTCTCTTTATGATGTTGGTTTTGATGGGCAAGTTACTCGCGCAAAAGCTCTGTTATTCCTGTTTTTGAACGTGTTTTTTCATCTACTGTCTTGACAATCACAGCACAGTATAAGTTTGGGCCACCCGATGCACCAGGCATAGAGCCTGACACAACCACAGAGTAAGGTGGTACTTCACCGTAAGTGATTTCGCCAGTTGCGCGATTAACAATGCGTGTTGATTTGCCGATATATACACCCATAGAAATCACAGAACCTTCGCGCACAATCACACCTTCCACAATTTCAGAACGCGCACCAATAAAGCAGTTGTCTTCAATGATAGTAGGGGCGGCTTGAAGCGGCTCCAACACACCACCAATGCCTACGCCGCCTGATAAATGCACATTCTTACCAATTTGCGCACATGAACCCACGGTTGACCATGTATCCACCATGGTACCTTCATCCACATACGCACCGATATTCACATACGATGGCATCAACACCACTTTGGGCGCAATAAATGAGCCTTTACGAACCGTGGCATTCGGCACAACGCGCATACCACCTTTGCGAAACATATCTTCGCCCCAGTTGGCAAATTTTTGCGGCACTTTGTCATAATAATTTGTGTCACCACCACGAACCACTTCATTGTCATGCAGTTTGAAGAATAAAAGCACAGCTTTTTTCATCCATTCGTTGGTTGTCCATACGCCGTTGTCATCGCGCTCGGCAACACGAATGCCACCGTCATCCAAAAGGTCTATGGTGCGCACCACAGCTTCGCGGATTTCTGGGTCAACATTATGCATGTCCCATGATTCGCGGCTATCCCATGCTTGTTCGATGACTTGTTGTAAGTGGTTCATAATCTTGCTCCTGATTCGATGTTTTAAAGTGATATTTTGCCAAACCTAAGAAGGTTGGTGGGTGAAGTAAACGATGTATTCCATGATATGGTTGTGAGCAAGGCTTTATATGGTTACTCTGCGGCTGATTGTTATTAGGTGGTGGACATGGAAAATATTGTCATTCAAGGCGGCGTGCCGCTCAATGGAAGTGTGGAGAGTAGTGGTGCAAAAAATGCAGCATTGCCGTTACTTGCAGCAGCTATTCTTGCCGATGGTCCTGTCACCTTTCATCGTATCCCACATTTGAATGATATTACCACCATGACCAAGCTGTTGGCATGGCAGGGTGCTGAAGTGGCGTATGACGACCAAAACTGTTTGACCATCGACACATCCAAAGCCGATAAACCCGAAGCCCCTTATGAGTTGGTCAAAACCATGCGCGCATCTTCATTGGTGCTTGGGCCACTACTGGTTCGCTTTGGCGAAGCGAAGGTGAGTTTACCGGGTGGTTGTGCCATTGGTGCGCGTCCGATTGATTTGCATCTTAAAGCTTTGGAAGTGATGGGTGCTGAAATCACGGTGGAACATGGTGATGTGATTGCCAAAGCGCCAAATGGTTTGAAAGGTGGACGTATTTTCTTTGACCAAGTCACGGTAACAGGCACAGAAAATATCATGATGGCAGCCGTGCTTGCCGATGGTGAAACGATTTTAGAGAATGCAGCGCGTGAACCTGAAGTGGTCAACCTTGCGGATTCATTGCGTGGTTTGGGTGCTAAGATTGAAGGTGATGGCACAGATACGATAACCATTCAGGGTGTAGCATCCATTTCTGGCGGTGATATTTATACCATCGCCGATAGGATTGAAACGGCAACATATTTAGCAGCAGCCTTGGTTACAGGCGGTGATGTGAAAGTCACCAAAACTGACCCTAATATGTTGGATGCGTTTTTGGCGCGGGTAAAAGAGGCTGGTGGTGAGGTGGAAACAGGTCATAATTTTATTCGCTGCGCTGCCCCCAATGGTTTGAAAGCTGTGAATATTCATACCATGCCGCACCCTGGGTTTCCCACGGATTTACAAGCCCAGTTTATGGCGATGATGTGTGTGGCTGAGGGCACAAGTTTGATTTCGGAAACGATTTTTGAGAATCGTTTTATGCATGTGCAAGAGTTGATTCGTATGGGCGCGGATATTCAGCTTGATGGGCATACAGCAGTGGTCAAAGGTGTGGCGCAGCTTTCAGGTGCACCTGTGATGGCAACAGATTTAAGAGCGTCCGCATCGTTGGTGTTGGCAGGTGTGGCTGCCAAAGGTGAAACTGTGATTTCACGGGTTTATCATATCGACCGTGGTTATGAACGTATCGAAGAAAAAATGCGTAGTTTAGGTGCCAATATTGAGCGCCAGTATGTATAAAGGGTAAAAAATAAGATGTCAGATAAACCAGTGTTAACCATAGCCTTGTCCAAAGGGCGGATTTTAGAGCAAACGTTACCTTTGCTTGAATTTGCTGATTTGATGCCCAAAGAAGATGTGCAAACCACACGGAAATTGATGGTAGATGGCCCTGAAGATTGGGCAGGAAGCAAAATTCGCTTCCTTATCATTCGTGCAGCAGATGTATGCACGTATGTGGAAAAAGGTGCAGCAGATTTGGGCATTTCGGGGCGGGATTTATTGCTTGAACACAAACCACACGTGTATGAGCCATTGGATTTAAAAATCGGAAAATGCCGCTTGTGTGTGTGTGGTCCAAAAGATGCGGTGGAAGCTGGTGATTCATCGGTGAATGGTGGGCGCATTCGTGTGGCAACCAAATATGATACGATTACTGAGCAATATTACCGAGAGCAGGGTGTACATGCAGATGTGATTCATTTGTATGGTTCGATGGAATTGGCGCCACTTGTGGGCATGGCAGATAGAATTGTGGATGTCGTGGAAACGGGTAATACACTCAAAGCCAATGGTTTGATTGAAGAAACAACATTGTTTGATGTCTCCAGCCGTTTGATTGCCAATCCTGCAAGTTTTGTAACCAAGAAAAAACAAGTGCAAGCGGTGATTAGCAAGCTTAGAGAAGCTGTGGAAAACAGAGAAAAGGTTTTGGAGAAAAACAAGTGAGTAAGATTCAACGTATTTATTCAAATAATGCAGTGTATAAAACACAGTTGGATGCTTTGTTGTCCCGCGAAACCGATACGGGTGCGGATGTGCAAAACCTTGTGGCTGATATTTTAGCGGATGTTAAAGCTCGTGGTGATGCAGCGCTTTGTGAATACACCGCCAAGTTTGATGGTTGGGAATGTTCTGCTGAAAACATGGTGATTAGCCGTGAACGTATGGAAAAGGCTTGGTTTGATGTGTCGGACATGGATAGGCAATCGCTTCAACTGGCTGCGGATAGAATTAAAGCCTACCACGAAAAACAAGTGCAAGAAGATTGGGATTACACTGATGATGCAGGTTTAACACTGGGTCAGAAAATAACTGCTTTGGATAGTGTGGGTTTGTATGTGCCGGGCGGAAAAGCAGCTTACCCATCGTCAGTATTGATGAATGCTGTGCCTGCGCAAGTGGCTGGTGTGGAAAAAGTGGTCATGGTCGTGCCAACACCTCATGGTGAGCTGAATGAGCTGGTCCTAGCAGCGGCTTTTGTGTCAGGTGTGCAAGTGGGGTTTGCCGTGGGTGGTGCGCAAGCTGTTGCGGCTTTGGCGTATGGCACGGAAACTATTCCTGCAGTGGATAAGATTGTCGGACCCGGCAATAAGTTTGTGGCAGCAGCCAAACGCCAAGTGTTTGGCACTTGTGGTATTGATATGATTGCAGGACCTTCAGAAATCGTGGTGGTGGCAGATGGTGGTCATCCTGAATGGTTGGCAGCAGACTTTTTATCCCAAGCTGAACATGATGAAGCTGCGCAAAGTATTTTTATCACGGCTGATGAAAATTTGGCGGATAAAGTTGAAGCAGCCATTGCGCAGCATTTGTCCGTGCTTGAGCG
>CAMZLX010000118.1 GCA_947311795.1 uncultured Zetaproteobacteria bacterium | reverse complement strand
TGCGGCAGTGTCATACTTTTTAAAACTTCATAAGCGTTTTGATAATTGGACGTTAGCCCTTGCCGCATACAACCTGGGTCCTTGGGGTGTGCAACGCCGCTTGAACAAAACACCTTGGCAGCCAGAAGATGGGCTTAACGCATTACCCTTCCCAGCTGAAACCAAACATTATGTCAAACAAATTTTGGGCATGATAGCGCTTGAAGAGCAAGGCGAACTTACCTTTTCTGAACCTTTAACAACAATAGACTACCCCATAACACCACCCATAGATTTAACACATCTGGAAAGGGTCTCTGGTTTAAAAAAGAATGACTTATTTCGCTTAAATCCTGAATTGGATTACCAACACTACCTCAAACAAGCCATCACACTTCACCTGCCCCAAGAGAACATCAATCGCATTGAGCAGGCATTACAAAAAGATAAAAATATATTTAAGCCTAAGTTTATTGATGTCAAAGTAAAATCAGGCGATTCATTGTGGAAAATTGCGCACCGCCATCACACCAATATTGCATACTTGCGCAAGCTAAACCCCAAACTTAAACCTGTGCTTTCCATAGGACACACCATTAAAGTACCTGCATCACGAAGTTTTGCCACCGCCTCACACAAAGCCAACCCATTGCTCGCCAATGGTAGGCGCATCCGTTACAAAGTGAAACGTGGTGACTCATTGTGGACGATTGCCAAAAAGTTTGGCACATCAAGCAAAGCCATTGCCCGCATCAACCAAATTTCTGTTAAAAAACTATTGCGCCCTGGAGATAGACTATGGATTGTCGCCCGCTTTCGACCAAGCTAATTTTTGCTTTTTTACTTTTGTTTTTGACCGCATGTTCATCCGAAGACAAACAAGAGCAACACACAGCAACCACAAAAAAAGCTATAGCAACAAGCACTTCACCCGCGCATGGTGGAAAGCTTATTGATGCCAGCATTGGTGATGCCACCAACCTTATCCCGATGATTGCCTCTGACGCATCCAGTCATGAAATTGCAGGTCAGCTTTATTTATCATTACTCAAATATGATAAAAATTTGAATTTGGTTGGGCAATTGGCTGAATCATGGGCAATTTCAGGTGATAAACTCAGTATCATATTCAAGCTTAAACCCAACCTTGTGTGGAGCGATGGCAAACCACTGACCAGTGCAGACTGCGTATTCACCCTTAATCTTATCCAAGATGACAAAACTCAAAGCCCATATAAATCGGACTATATGAAAATAAAAAGTGTCAAAGCTTTGGATGCGCAAACCTTTGAAGTGCGTTATAGCGAAATATTCTCGCCTGCTTTGGCAACATGGGCATCCCTTGCCATTTTACCCAAACATGTATTTCAAGGTGTAAATATCATGAACACCGATTTATCACGCCACCCCAAAGCAAGCATTGGTCCTTATTTCTTAAAAGACTGGCAAACCCAACAAAACATTACCATGACTGCCAACCCACACTACTTTGATGGTGATGTATGGATTGATGAACGCATCACCCGCATCATCCCAGACTCTGCCACCCAATTCTTAGAATTAAGTGCAGGCAAAATTGATATGGCAAGCTTAACCCCGACCCAATACACACGTTTGTTTGATAATAACCAACGACTAAAACATGAGTACAATCGTCATCGTTATTTAAGCAACAGTTACACCTATTTAGGTTTCAATCTCAAACGTGCGCCCTTTGATGATATTCGCGTACGTCAAGCCTTAGCCTATGCCATTGACCGTCAAGAGTTGGTTGAAGGGGTATTGCTTGGGCTTGGTGAAATCATTGCCAGCCCCTACAAGCCCGGCACACGCTGGGTGAATGAATCCTTAAAACCCCGAGACTTTAACATCGAAAAAGCCACCCAACTTTTAGCAGAGGCTGGTTGGGTAAAAGATGCCCAAACCAAGATGGTCAGCAAACATGGGCAACCGCTTTCCTTTACGATTCTCACCAATAATGGTAATAAAAAACGTGCGGACACTGCCACCATCATCCAACAGCGTTTAAAACAAATCGGTATTCAAGTGAACATCCGTCTTGTGGAGTGGTCTGCATTTATTGAAAACTTTATCAACAAACGCGACTTTGATGCTGTGATTCTGGGTTGGTCGCTCTCACCTGACCCCGACCAATACAGCATTTGGCATTCTTCGCAAACAGGTGAGCGCCAATTTAACTTCTTAAGTTACGCTAATCCAAAGGTCGATGAAGCTTTGGAACAAGCTCGCCTCACCTTTGACTTGGACGAACAAAAGCAGTGGTATGACATCATGCAGCAAGAAATCTATAATGATGTGCCTTTGGTTTTCCTTTATGCAGGTCATGCTTTGGTGGCTATCGACAAACGCATCAAAGGTGTTGAAGTCGCCCCTGCAGGCATTGGGCACAACAGTGAATTTTGGTATGTTCCAAAAGCTTTGCAACGTCGCTCTATCCAACCCTAATGGCAAACGCTCCCTTAACCGTTACTGAGCTAACCTCCCGCATCAAGCAGGTGTTGGAGCAAGGCTTTGCCAATATCGAAGTCACAGGCGAAATATCTCGCTTAACCACTCCATCATCGGGGCATATTTATTTCACCATCAAAGATAGCCATGCCGCCATTTCAGCCGTGATTTGGCGCAGTGCTGTAGCACACTTAAACATACGCCCCAAAGATGGGCAAGCTTATATTTTTTCTGGGCATTTAAGCCTGTATGAACCCAGAGGCAGTTATCAACTGATTGTCACTCGCATTATGCCAGCGGGTGTGGGTCGTTTGGCAGAAGAATTTGAGAAACGAAAAATAGCATTTGCCTCACGCGGCTGGTTTGATGAAAAACGCAAACAAAGTATACCCAAACTACCTCAACATATCGGGATTGTGACCTCGCAAACGGCTGCGGCTTTTGAAGATGTGAAGAAGGTGTTACAGACCCGCCCTGCTTGGCTTCGCCTCACACTATCCCAAGCTATTGTCCAAGGTGAG
>CAMZLX010000117.1 GCA_947311795.1 uncultured Zetaproteobacteria bacterium | reverse complement strand
GCGTGTGAAACGTAACATCAAATAACCCACAATCCCCGATAAAAATGATGCCACTAAAATCGCCAACTTGTCGGTATATTGAAATAAATCATCGCTTTCAAAGGCAAGGGATGTGATAAATAAACTCATGGTAAAACCAATGCCTGTCAGAATGGACACGCCATAAAGCTGCAGCCAGTTGCTTCCCTCAGGCATTTTGGCAAATCCAAGCTTAATCGCAATCCAACTAAAACCAAACACACCCACCTGTTTACCCAAGAATAAACCAAGCATAATACCAAGCGGCACTGCCCCACCCATTTGCGCCAGCGAAATGCCCGACACATTCACACCTGCATTCACAAATGCAAACAAAGGAAGAATAAAAAATACCACCCAATAATGCAGGTTATGTTCAATGGTTTTCAGCGGGGACACTTCCTGCCCATGCTCATCTTTGCCATGCAAAGGAATGGTAAATGCCAGCGCCACACCTGCAAGTGTGGCATGCACACCAGACTTCAACACGCTTATCCAAAGAATCAAACCAATCACAAAATATGCGCCATGTTTTACAACGCCCATTTTATTCATCACAACCAATGTCACCAAAGATACGGATGCAACCGCAATGGATATGCTCGATAAATCCGTGGTATAAAACACTGCAATAATCACAATCGCACCCAAATCATCAATAATCGCCAATGCCATCAAGAATATTTTAAGTGAAAGTGGCACACGTTTACCCAGCAATGCCAAAATACCCAAAGCAAAGGCAATATCCGTTGCCGTGGGAATCGCCCAACCATTCATCGCGGTGGTGTCTGCCCCGTTAAAATAAATATACACCAGTGCAGGCACCAGCATACCACCAATAGCAGCCACAATCGGCAGCACCACTTGGTTGAGCGATGACAAATGCCCTTCCAACACTTCGCGTTTGACCTCTAAACCAATCAACAAAAAGAAAATCGCCATCAACCCATCATTCACCCAATGGTAAAGTGATTTATCAAGGTGCAGCGCACCCACTTGTATGGACATAGGAATATGTAAAAAAGCTTCGTAATACGGCGCAAGCATGGAGTTGCTGCAAATCAATGCCAAAAATGTGGCAACGATCAGCAAAATACCACTGGATGATTCTTTTTTGATAAACTCTTCAATAAACGTCATGGTCACAATCTGCTAGCAGCTTCACCATTGGTCAATCAAGAAATTATTAGGTTTCTTTAATGTTTTAAAGGGTTTGGCGCATTGTATGCACCCAAAGCTAAGCTTGCTCAGTTTGCACCTGTTTGATTTTTACCAATACTTTCTCGATGTTAGCCGTCACCACACCCTGATTTGCGCACAACACCAACGGCGCATTGGCACACTGGCTACGGCAATCGCCCATGATGGAATCAATGCCCAAACCTTTAAGTTCTTTCGCCAACTCGCGGCTGCCTTTGTCGCTGCAATCAGGGCCAAAGCATACTTCCACTTTGGGCAGGTTGTTTAAATCAATATCTTGGCTCATGTTCTACCTATACTCTTTAAATTGAACCCGAACTTTTACAGACATAAGCCAAGATGTCATGCTGCAATCCACTACTCAGATGCTGCTACAGTGATAATCACATTGCCCTTTTTATGCCCCTGCTCCACATAACGATGCGCTTCAACCATATCTTCCAATGCATACGTTCTATCGATGACAGTTTTCAGCTTACCCTCTTCAATCCGTGCTTTAAGATAAAGCAGATCTTCAATGTGCAGCTTCAAGCTGTCGGTTGCTTTGAGTACATCTAGATAAACACCTTCAGGTTTCAAGGCTTTCATTCGTGCTTCGTTTTCCATTTTACCCACCGCATCAAAAATCACATCAACCGTTTCAAGCCGTTGCAAAAAATCATCGGCTGTATAATCCAACACATGCGCTGCACCCAAAGCTTTCACCATATCTATGTTTGACGCACTGCACACACCCGTGACTTCCGCACCCATACTTTTCGCCAGTTGCACCGCATACGAACCCACGCTTCCCGATGCACCATAAATCATAACTTTTTGACCTTGTTTCACGTTCGCTTTGCGCAACACCATCAATGCCGTCATCGCTCCGTTGGGCACAGCCGCCGCCTCTGCATGACTCATGTTATTGGGTTTATGCGCGATGATTCCATCTTGGTCAACGCATGTGTATTCAGCATACGTGCCAAACTTCATTTCTGTGGAGGTAAACACCTCATCGCCTTGTTTGAACCGCGTCACATCATTGCCCACAGCTTGCACCACCCCCGAACACTCCATACCCAGAATCTTCCGCCTTGGGCCATTAAACCCAATAATCAAACGCATCAATGGTTTGATGATAAAGTCTTTCATCGCACCCATACCGGGTTGCAGGCTGCGGATTTTCACATCACCAATATGCACAGTCGTCGCGCATATCTTTATCAACACTTCATTGCGTTTGGGTGTAGGTTGATTCACCTCTGCCAGCTTCAACACATCAGGCGAACCATATTTCGTACAAATAATTGCTTTCACATTGACCTCACACCCGTTCAAACACTGTCATTTCGACTCCCGTGGAGAAATTTCGGCAATGTCTGCACAAAAATGAACAGAAAATATACGCGTATCTTTCAACTTTAGAAACCAATATGTGACCAGCGGTTATATGCTCAAATAATCGGTTTTAGTGCGCGTTCACCACAATGTATTGCATTTTTATGCATTCGCCACTATCGTTGTACCAATTTACTATCGATAAGGAGTTCGTCATGCAAACTGTCACCGTGTCACCCAAATTTCAAGTCGTTATCCCCAAAAGTGTGCGCGAGCAACTGCATATCAAGGCAGGACAAAAAATGATGGCAATGCCTTATGGCGAACATATTCAGCTTGTACCCGTCAAACCCATCAAAGAAATGCGTGGTTTTCTCAAAGGTGAAAACTTGGATATGACGCAAATCCGAGACAAGTCTGACCGCATATGATTTTACTCGATTCATCATGTTGGCTTGAATATTTTCTCGATGGTAAAGGTGCAGAGCAATATGCACCCATGATTGAACAAGAGAAGGACATCATTGTACCCACCATTATCTTACATGAAGTTTTTAAGGTGGTGATGCGAAGCACCAACGAAAGTTCTGCCTTAGCCACGGCAGGTGTGTTGCAACAATTCTCCATCATTGCTGTGGATGAAAATATTGCCATGTATTCAGCCAAGCTTGGTTTGGAGTATAAGCTTGCCATGGCAGATAGCATGATTCTTGCCACTGCTCATGTTCACCATGCTGAATTTTGGACGCAAGATATTGATTTCAAAGGATTACCAAGCGTAAATTATATCGCTAAAGGTTAGCACACCCACATCCTTTAAGCCTCACACTTTGTCATTCCCGTGTAGACGGGAATCCACCAGTAAACAAGTATTAATTAGTATACTGTCACCGATTTCCTCGCTGAATTTTGGACACAAGATGGTGATTTTAAAGGACTACCAAGCGTAAATTATATCGCTAAAGGGTAGCGTCCCCTTATTCAGTTTGAACACCCCAAGATACAGAGGAGCCTTCATCATTTCCTACATAGGGGAAAATAACACGAGAAGCATTTACTCCCACAGCTTCAAGTTTATATATTTTCCTTCCGATTTCATTTAGCCTATAACTAATGGGCAACTTAATGGAATAGTCAACAATATACCCTTTTCCTTTTTTGTTTAAGTAAACATGACTCTTGCAATCCTTAACACTATCTTCGACTTTTTTTCCAGAATGTTCGATTTCTTTCCTTGAATCACGATAACTATCTCTACATAGATCAAACTTGCGATCATAAGGTAAAGTGTCTATATAAAAAATAATCCTCTTCAAAGCTCCACTTTTAGTTTTTTTCGTAAAAACAATCGTTTCAATAGCCTGTCCTTTACTTCCAACCGTATAGTTATTTTGTTTATAGAAATATGTTTGTCCTGTTACTTTTCCTGAACAGCCCGACACACTAAAAAGTAAAGAACAAAACAACATAATTTTAAGAAACTTCATTACTACCCCTCTTTTTTCCATTTCTCTAGAACCTCAATTGCTGTCTTCTCACTATGCTCACGGTGATTCAATAGCTCAATATCCTTTTTTAGTTCTTCTTTACTACTATTCATTTTCAGAATAGTTGAAGCTTCAGTTAGACCAGTCGCTGCAATAACAGATGTCGCACTAATTATTTCTTTTATTGCATTTGTAGTTGACTCTGAACGCTCTTCCATTAGTTGAAGTACTACAATATCTAGTCTTAAAAGAGAATCTGCAACATCATGAATTCGCATAATTAATGCTGCATCAGGAACATCTGAAACTGGAATTCTCAAAAGCATATGACGTACTTCCTCTAAAGACTTAGCTTCCACTTCCCATACAACATGATTCTTGCCAACTTTTCTTGCACAAGACTCACAGATTGAGAAAACTGTGAGAAATACAAACCTAAGCACATTAAGCTGACCCCTGAGTGCTTGCCTTTCATTTTCCTTTTGGTGAGCTATATTTTGTTGATGTTGGTACTGAACTACCCAAACAGCAACTAATATAGCTCCAACAGAGCCTATTGCTTGAACCCAAGCTGCCCAATCAGACTTAGAAAGACCCCATTGCCAACCAAGCAGCCAAAGAATTAGCACACATACAGAAAAGATAGAAAGCCAAAGAACTCTCTGTTTCATTCTAGGTTACACTCCTCTCAATTATTGATGGAATCTTAAACTAATATTGCAGCAGCTTCTGCAACACGATTCACCGCATCTTCAAGTGTATCTTGTGAAACAGCGTAAGAGAAGCGAATTTGCCCGGGGGAGCCAAAGGCTGTGCCGGGAACAAGCGCGACACCTGCGGCTTCAAGCAACCATTCACACACCACCACATCATCAGTCAGCGTTAAACCTTCAGGCGTGGTTTTGCCAAGCCAATCGGTAATGGTTGGGAACACATAAAACGCACCATCGGGCGTGATGCAGTCCATGCCGTCAATATTGTTTAAGGCTTCAACCAACCATGTGCGGCGGGTTTCATAGGTGCGCACCATCTCATCCAGTTCGTTGGTTGGCCCTTGAAGCGCGGCTAAGGCTGCTTTTTGGGCAATGGATGACGGGTTGGATGTGCTTTGCCCTTGAATCTTGCTCATGGCTTTAATCAAATCCACAGGGGCGGCACAAAAACCAATGCGCCAGCCTGTCATGCAATAGGCTTTGGATACGCCGTTGAGCGTGACCGTGCGG
>CAMZLX010000116.1 GCA_947311795.1 uncultured Zetaproteobacteria bacterium | reverse complement strand
TCCTCACCGTTATCCGTCATGGTCACATGCCCTTCGGTTAACACGCCATCCACATCCAAGCCCAACATTTTGATGCCTTTGGCTTTTTTTAATGGAAAACTCTGATAAGCACTCATGCAATACCTGCCTGTAATAAATCATGAAGATGAACAATGCCTTGAAGTACGCCCGCTTCATTGGTCACAAACAAAACGGTAACCTTCTTTTCTTCCATCAAACGTACCGCTTCACTGGCAAGGTGGCTCTCTTCAATGGTCTGAGGTGAAGTGTGCATCAACTTAGCAACAGGCTGCTGCATATCCCACTCACCCTGTTGTAAAATCCGCCTTAAATCACCATCTGTAAGGCACCCTTCAAGTTTCCCATCGCTGCCGACACCTGTGATACCAAAGCGAAAACTACTCATGGTATAAATCGCATCCGTTAAACTTGTATCCGCAGTAACCATAGGGATTTTATCACCTGTATGCATCACATCAGCAACAGTTAGCAAACGGCGGCCTAAGCTTCCAGCAGGATGAACTCTTGCAAAATCTTCGGGTTGAATGCCCCTGTGTTTGAGCACCACCACTGCCAAAGCATCACCCAGTGCAAGCGTTGCTGTGGTGGATGCTGTGGGTGCTAAATTCATGGGGCATGCTTCTTGGGTTACAGGAATATGCAAAACGTGGTCAGCATGTTTTGCCAATGTTGATGTGGTTTTACCGGTCATCGCAATCACTGGCGCACCCAAGCGTTTAATCGTGGGCAACAAACCGCACACTTCATCGGTTTCACCACTATGCGATAATGCCAACACGGCATCATCCGCCGTAATCATGCCCAAATCACCATGCTGGGCTTCAGCGGCATGCACAAAAAATGCAGGTGTGCCTGTCGATGCAAAAGTTGCTGCAATTTTTCGCGCAATAATGCCCGACTTGCCCATACCGATAATCACCAGCTTGCCTTTAAGATTTAAAATCAAACTGGCAGCATCAATAAAATCTTGCCCCAATGCTTGTTTTTGTTCCTCAAGCGCTTTCATTTCAATATCTAATACTGCGGTGGCTTGCTCAATCCAGTCTTTACCATTTTCACTATTCATATTCACACGTTATCCCCATGTGCCAGACTGGTCAAACGTTGCCATCAAACGCAACATTTCTTTAGCTTTAAGACGAAATGCACTTAACTCGTCTTTGCGAACAGGTTTTGCCGGGTTATGTTTCACTTTCAGTGGGTTCACGGCTCTGCCTCGCGAACGAAATTCAAAGTGTAAATGTGGGCCTGTTGCTAAGCCAGACATGCCAACATACCCAATCACATCACCTTGTTTGACATATTTTCCTTTGCGCATACCTCTGGCATATCGGCTCATGTGGGCATAGGCTGTACTATGAATACCATTGTTATGACGAATTTCGATAAACCTTCCATAACCACCTTTCCAGCCCTTGTAAACTATTTTACCATCGCCGATTGCATGGATGGGCGTGCCTGTTTTTGCTGCATAGTCTACGCCGCGATGCGCTCGTGTATAACCCAAAACAGGGTGTAGTCTGGATGTTCTGAAGCGCGATGAAATACGTGAATATTTCACAGGTGATTTTAAATAAGTTTTGCGTAAGTTTCTACCTTGGTCGTCATAATATTCAATATCGCCCTTTTGGTTTTCATAACGGATACCTGTGAACACACGCCCTCTGTTGGTAAAACTCGCTGCAAGTATGGTGTACCCCACTTGTTTACCTTCATCATCAAACTTTTCTTCAAACATCACTTTAAACGCATCGCCTTTTCTTAAGTCGCGCGCAAAATCAATGTCCCATGCAAACATATCCACCAGTTTAAGAATTAAGTTATCAGCAAGCCCTGCCTTAGAGGCATCCCAAAATAAACTGTCTTGAATCGTTGCAGACACCACGTCTACCCGCGACACCACTTTTCGTTTTATCATTTCAGCTTGCCAAGTTTGACCTTGAATGAGGCGAAGATTCAACACCTGATTTGCATCTACTTGGTAACTGACAATTACTTCACTATCTGTTGCAATGCGTGTGAACTTATGACCAATATGTATGTTTTTTAAAGGATACACATTTTTTGCTGCTGCAATGATGTTGGCTGATTCTGCGCTGGGAAAACCCAAACGGCTTAGAATAACGCCTGCCGTATCACCAGACCTCACCTGTTCCACCTGCTGCGTGTTTGCACTGCTCACTTCTGGCGTAATCCACTCTTGATGTTGCATCACCTGTTCAGGCATACCCTTGGTTTGTACCGCTGCAAGAATAAGTAGCGGCACACTAAAAAGTATGGCAAGCACAATCATCAAGGCTTTTAAATATTGCGTCATAAGGTAATACGAATGTATTTAGCGCAAACGTTGAAGAATTGTATTCAATTCTTGTTTGTTGTTATAACTCAACTTCAAAACACCCGACCCATCTTTTTTGGGATTTAAAGCAACACCCACACCTAAACTTCGCCCTAACTCTTCTTCTAAAGCAAGCACATCTGCAGCCACAGCTTTATCTTTTGTTTTAACGGGTGCCAAAGCTTTCTTGGCTTCTTTTTCCATCTGCCTTGCGCTCCAACCTTTTTCCACACAAAGCTTCGCTAGGTTCACAGCATGTTTGCCATCAAGCCCAACCAAAGGTCGTGCATGACCCATGTTTATTTGACGCTGCTCTAACATCTGTTGTATTTGTGCAGGAAGCTGCAAAAGTCTAATTAAATTAGATACTTGAACTCTTGAAACACCCACACTTTCAGCCACTTGTTGCTGGGTGTAGTTGAATTCGTCCATCAATCGGCGGTACGCACGAGCCGATTCAACCGCCGTTAAGTCATCACGCTGTTCATTCTCAACGATTGCCAACTCAAGCGCTTGCAAGTCATCCACTTTACGTACAACCGCAGGAATATCTTTAAGTTTTGCAGCTTGCGATGCGCGCCAACGACGTTCACCCGCAATCAACTCATAACCGTCACCAGATGGACGAATCAACACAGGCATCAACACACCATCCCTGCGTATAGACTCTGTTAAGGCTGTTAATTCACCTTGATCAAAATGTGTTCTCGGCTGAAAACTGTTGGGTTTAATCTTGGCAATTGGAATCAACGTTGCC
>CAMZLX010000115.1 GCA_947311795.1 uncultured Zetaproteobacteria bacterium | reverse complement strand
TAGTCTACCATGCAACCATCCTTTTCTCTCAAACAACCAAGGCACCCAAATAAGGAAGCACATTGTCAGAAGGCATCATAACGCAACATAAAAAAAGCACCCACAATTTCTCGTGAGTGCTTTAATATATGGCATCCCCAACCGGATTCGAACCGGTGTTGCCGCCGTGAAAGGGCGGTGTCCTAGGCCGACTAGACGATGGGGACATAGTCGTTTCAGACGCGGCGAACTTTATCGCCAAGGCTTACGCTGTCAACAAGCAATCTTATGTTCAAAGTTTGTTTGGAATCAACGTTTCATTAATGCTTTAAAGTCAGCCGTTGCTTGCTTTAAACCTACAAAAACTGCATCGGCAACAATGGCGTGACCGATATTCAAACCTTCGATTTCAGCAATATCCACCATAGGTTGTGTATTATCCATAGTTAAACCATGACCAGCATGAACAATTAAACCCAAATCCGCCGCATATTTCGCACCTTCTTGAATGCTTTGCAGCTCGGCAGCTTGCGTTTCACCTGAAAAGTTAGCGTAATGCCCTGTGTGCAATTCAATCACAGACGCTTCAATGGTTTGGCTTGCTTCAATTTGTTTTACTACGGGATCGATAAACATCGATACAGCGCAACCTGCATCATTCAAACGCGCTACAACGTCTGTTAAGCGGTTGATATGTCCTGCAACGTCCAAACCACCTTCTGTGGTTAATTCTTCGCGTTTTTCAGGCACTAAGCAAACCGCTTGCGGTTTAAGCTGGCATGCAATACTTACCATTTCATCAGTGGCTGCCATTTCCATGTTCAAATGCAGCTCCCCTGCTTTTGCCATGGCTGCCAAAGTTTCCATATCTTTATCTTGGATATGGCGGCGGTCTTCCCTTAAATGCGCTGTGATACCATCTGCACCCGCTTCCAAACAATCTTTCGCCGCTTGAATGGGGCAAGGATAAGTTGTACCACGCGCTTGGCGAATGGTGGCAACATGGTCGATATTTACACCCAAATGCATATTCAATCCTCTTTCTTATAACTAATCTTATGTTTTTTACTACGAATCTTGGCTTGTTCAACCCGCCATGCTTCAATCTTGGCATGGTCGCCGCTCAACAATACAGGTGGCACAGCTTTACCTTCAAACACTTCTGGACGGGTATAATGTGGCCAATCCAACATGCCATCTTCAGTGAATGAATCCAACACTGCCGATTCAGCACTGCCCAACACATCAGGCAACAAACGAATCATGGCATCCAACACGCACATCGCAGCAGGTTCACCACCAGAGAGCACATAGTCACCCAAAGATAACTCCTCATCCACATAATCAACAATGCGCTCATCAAAGCCTTCATAGCGCCCGCACAACAAGGTGACACTTTCTTTTTCAATGTATGCCAAAGCTTTGGCTTGGGTAAATTTGTTGCCTGTTGGCGTGAGCATCACCACATGGGTATTGGGCTGACGTTTGCGCGCTTCTCGAATCGCTGCCACCACAGGCTCAGCCTTCATCAACATGCCAGGTCCACCACCATAGGGTGAATCATCCACATTTTTGTGTTTGTCCGTCGCAAAGTCTCTAATTTGAATGCAATCGACTTGCACCGCTTTATCGGCAATCGCCCGCTTTGGGATGGAGCAACTTAGCGGCGAATCAAAAAACTCAGGAAATAAAGTTAAGACTTGGGCGAAAAACATGCGTCCATCCCATCCAATAAGTTCACGTGAATTGTTTTCTTGTCCAAGTCCACATCCACAATCACATCTTCGATAAAAGGCAGCAGCCATTCGCCTGAAACTTCCATGTCTGATGTGGTTTTGATTTCTAAATTATCTTGCGCACCAAACTCATGCAGCGCAGTGACTTCACCCAGCTTATTCCCATCTTGGTCAAGCACAGTGCAACCCATCAAATCTTGCCAAAGGAACTCATCATCATCGATTTCAATTTCATCTTCAGGCACAAAGATTTTCATACCCTTAAGCTGTTCAACCTGCTCAATGGTTTCAATGCCTTCAAGCTTAGCAAGTATGCGTTTCTTATGCTGATGACAATCCACCACATCATACACTTGGGCGCTCTCAGCATCTTTGCCGATGTACCAACGCAAATACCCGGCAACTGCGTTAGCAGGCCGGGTATGTGAAAACACAATAAGCGAACCCTTCAACCCATGTGGGTTAAGAATGTCGCCGATGTATAGCAATTAAGCTTTAGAAGATTGTTTGATTAGATATGCGACGCGGTCAGATACTTGCGCACCTGTGCCTGTCCACTTGTTGATTGCTTCCATATCCAATTCAATCACTTCTGGATCTTTACAAGGGTCAAAATACCCTACTTTCTCAATGAATGCACCATCGCGACGATTGCGTGAGTCCATTACGACCACTGCATAAAAAGGACGTTTCTTGCGTCCACCACGTTGTAAGCGAATAACTGTTGCCATGTAACTAATACCTCCGATAAGGATGGCGCACTTTAGCGTCAAGATTTGTAATGTCATCAGTCAATTTAAAATATCTCAAACCAAGTCGAATCAAATGCCTTCACCATCCAGAAATTTTTGAATTTTATCGTGTTCTTTTTTCATGTCTGCCACAATATCTTTCTCTTGTTGCGGCTCTTTGATGCTGCATTTGTCTGTGGTTGTTTGAATATTATCCACCCGCGTATTCACATCATCCATCATCTGCAACACATGTTTAATCGCTTCCGCTACAGGGTTGGGCATCAAATGATGGTCAAGGTTGATTTTACCATCTTCAAGCATGGTATCGGTTTTACCCACTACCGAGCCGGGAATACCCACCACCGTGCTATGCGCAGGCACATCTTTAAGCACCACAGAGTTTGAACCCACGCGAGATTGTTCACCAATGGTAATTGGGCCCAAGATTTTTGCACCCGCACCAATCACCACACCTTTTTCTAAGGTGGGATGCCGCTTTTCAGCCACCCAAGTCGTACCACCAAGGGTTACCCCATGATAAAGGGTAACGTCATCAGCAATTTCAGTGGTTTCACCAATCACAATGCCCATACCATGGTCAATGAAGAAACGGCGACCAATGGTTGCCCCCGGATGAATTTCAATACCCGTTAACCAACGCGCAAGATGCATGATAAACCGCGCAATCCAATGCAGTTTTATTTTCCAAATTCCATTGGCAAGGCGATAGAACCAGATGGCATGAAGCCCTGGGTAGCAGGTCAAAACAGTCCAAACAGAACATGCTGCAGGGTCACGCTCAAATGCTGTTTGAATGTCTTCTCTGATTCCTTTTATCATAACCTCACCATGATTTTATCTTATTTTTCAATCTTATACGCCAACATAGATACAAAGTTAAAACATTGAAACCATGTTTGTGATTGTTCAAATCCCGAAGCTTGCAAGCGCGCATGATGCGCTGAAATAGGTTCAGGTATCAACACATTTTCTAACGATTGGCGTTTTCGGCTCACTTCAAGCTCTGAATACCCTTGCGCTTTTTTGAATGCTTCATGCAAAACAATGTGGTTTTCTTGCTCACACTCATCCGAAAAACTTACCTTTTCCGATAAGATTAACACCCCACCATGCCGCATACCTGCATAGATTCGTTTGAGCAAAACCAAACGTTCTTCTTTGGCAATAAATTGTAAGGTGAAGTTCAGCACCACAACCGATGCATCTTCAAGCTTGATATTTTGAATATCATCCTGCTGCAAGATAACAGACACAGGACTTTGCAAGACATTCTTTGTGCACCTCTCAAGCATGGCTTGCGAATTATCCACGCCAACAATTTCGCAACCTTGCACCTTAACACCATGCGCTAAAGCCAGTGTGGATGCCCCCAAAGAGCAACCCAAATCGTAGAGTTTACTGTTTTCTTGTGCATACAAACCCGCAATCACTGAAATCATTTGCAACGTCAAGCCATATCCGGGCACAGACCGTTGAATCATGTCTTCAAACACCTTCGACACATCTGCATCAAAAGTGAAAGGGTCACCGACCTTTTGCGTAAACAATATATCCTTAGCAACTTGGCTCATGCCGCTACTTTAACCTGACAAAAAACAAAAAACAGATAACAAACCTATATTTACCAAATGCAAAAAAGGAGAAGCCAAATAACTTCTCCTTTTGCATACCTTTTTCTTGTTTAAAGTTACATTTCTTTGCGCCTGCGCATCAATAAACAACCCGACACAAGTATGCCAAACAACACTATCGTTTGCTGTATGGAAGATGAGGTTGGTGCAATACAGCCACCTCCTGAACCACCAGTGGGATCATCAGTTGAACTCCTATCATTATCCGTAATATTCACATTCACATCTGCAACAACAAAACCTGAATAGCCAGGGTCAGAACTGGTGATGGTATGTGAAACCACACCTGCATGAGCACCTTCAACCACGCTATCATCCACAGCAGTCACAACCACAGTTTGCGGAACATTCCAGTTGGCAGGCGTAAATGTTAAGGCTGCAGTGTTTGTTGATAGCTGCGCATCGGGTGACAGGTTAATCGTGACATTCAATTGTGGTTCTGAATTTAGCACGACATCATAAGCATCCGTTGCTCCACCTTCTGCCACTTCAGTAGACCCTGCACTTTCTGTCAACACGACATCAATCGAATCATTGTCTGTCACATTAACACTAACGTTAGGCACTGCAATAAAGTGGTAACCTGTTGATGAAGAAGTCACCCCCGTTATAATATTGCACACATGGTTACCTTCAACCACACCATCATCTACAGCAGTCACAACCACGGTTTGCACAACATTCCAGTTCGTAGGCGTAAACACCACTGGGTTATTATCCGTTGTACACTGATTTGAAGCACCTGTTACACTCACGCTAACATTGGCACTGGGCTGCAAGCCCAATACAATATCAAAGCTATCCGTTGAACCACCTTCAGCAATATCCGTTGAACCACCTGATTCCGTTAAGGTGACACTACCGACATCATTGTCTGCAATACTAACCCCACTTAATAATGGCACAGCAAGCCCATCGTAACCTGTATCTACAGAAGTAATGGTATGCGTAATATCATCGCTATGCGCGCCTTCAACAACGGCATCATCAATGGCGGTCACAGTCACTGTTTGTGGTGTATTCCAATTCGCTGAAGTAAATACCAATGTGTTCACGCTTGTGGATACCTGACCTTGAGCTGTAGCTATCGCAACATTCACATTCGCCGTAGGAAGTGTCGCCAGCACAACATCATAAGTGTCCGTTGCCCCGCCTTCAATCACCGCAGTAGAGCCACCCGACTGTATAATATTCACCGCTGGTGTATCATTATCAAACACTGTTATCGCAACATCAGATACCACATAACCATGATAACGTGTATCCGCAGAAACCAAGCTTGGCGTTAAAACGATATTAACTGTTGCTTCTGACACTGCATCATCAACAGCCGTAACTGTTGTTGTCTGCGCCATATTCCAGTTGAGCGGTGTAAATGTCAGTTGCGTAGGGGAAAATGTGACCTGTGGGTTGGTGGATAGTGTAATGGTAACATCAGCCGATGGTGCAGAAGCAAGCACCATATCAAAGCTATCTGTTGCTCCTCCTTCCGTCACCTCCGTTACACCCGCACTTGGCGTAGTAACCACATCAATGTTTGCCCCTGAAATCACTGTTCCAAATAAACCCCCAGCCAACATTTTCCCAGCAAAAATATCCAGTGCATCCAGAACGTTATTCGTAATGAGATTACTGCTCACCCAGTTAACACCATCAACACTGTTGACCAAAGTGGCATCACCATTGGTCGCACCACTCAAAATGAATTGATTTCCCGTCCAAAACAAACTCCCCCAACCCGTTGAAGCAGAAGAAAACCCTGTTGATTGTGGGAACCAAGATACAGAATCTGAGCTTGTGAGCACAGTATTTAAAGGACCTGAAGCCACATAAGTCGTCGCACTGGCAGCAATACCTTGAAGCCCGGTTGTCACCCCGGAGACACGTATCGTCCATGTCGTACCATCTGGGCTAGTCAATATTGATCCATTATTGCCTACAGCAATAAACTGGTTATTCACCCATGCCACATCATTAAGTTGGTCAGACGTAGCCTGAACTGTCCAAGTAATACCGTCTGAACTGCTCCAAATTTGGCCTGTGGTATAATCTGGTGTGCCCACTGCAACATATCCAGTGGTAGGTGAATATGCCATGGCAGCAGCTCTTGTAGGACCTGTGGTTGAAATGAGTGCCCAATTGATACCGTCAACGCTGGAGTAAATATTACCTACCGTTGAACCCGAAGCTGTTAAAGCCACAAATTTTGAGATTCCTGAAGCCCAAACGATATCAGTACAGAAATTTGATGCAGGCATCGCAGATGGGTAAGTTATCCAATTCGTAGCATCTGCTGAGGTCATATACGTACACGTCTCCGACAATGCCACTGCAATTGTACCATTATTCGCCATACTGCCCACAGCACCTTTCAAGCCTGAAACCCTGAGTGTCCAACTTGCAGCACCCAAACTTGTATAAACTCGGCCGCCTGTACCAACGGCAACCAAACGCCCTGAAGCAGAGTGAATACCATTACTCTGAAATGTATTATCACCTGCTAGGTATAACGCTGCTCCCCAGTTTCCATCGGCACTGGTGTAAAACCTTCCTGCATTGCTTCCTGCTACAAATTGAGTCCCATCCCATGCAATATTCCATAAGTGTGTACTAAAAATTGTCCATGCGATATCTGTCCATGTTACCCCATCGGGACTACTCATAGTCGCACCGCCTAGGCCTACAGCAACATACAAAGCACCATTCCATGCTACTGCGGTAAACAAACTCGTAGACGGTGTTGTTTGCAACGTCCAAGTCATTCCATTTGGGCTCGTATAAACCGTGCCCGATGCTCCAACAGTCACCAACTGCGCGCCAGTCCAAATAATATCAGTTAGTCCACTGGTAGTAGGCAAGTTAGTTTCTGTCCATGTTATCCCATCAGCACTGGTCCAAACCCTATCCAGTGACCCAACAGCAACATACTGCGAACCATCCCACACAACAGCCGCAACTTGAAGTGCTGTGTTAATATTACTCGCTACCCAGGTTAATCCATCCGTACTTTTCAACACCACGCCTGCATCACCCACTGCCAAGTATTCAGTGCCATTCCAAATCACATCATTGAGTGCTTTGGTTGTTCCTGAGACACCATTAACCCATGTATAGCTATCCACGCTCGTCATCACCGTGCCAAAATCACCGACTGCTACATATTGATTGGTTCCATTATATACAACAGCATTCAATGTATTTCCTTGTGGTGTCGGGCTGGTCCACTGCCATTCAATAGCCGCTTGTGCAGTGCTCATACCCAATGCACCAAACATAAAGACCATACTGATGACATTGCTAATTCTCTTTTTAAACATCATAGATACCTCCTAGTCCAACTATTATTTTATAGGCGATAGCTTTAAACGTGTCAAGGTGGGACTATGCTTGCAGAATCAAAGCTTTGTGTTTAGAACTGGCTTAAGATGAAACCTCTCCTTTATACATTCCGCCGTTGCCCTTATGCCATGCGGGCTAGACTTGCATTAGTTTATGCGGATATAGGTGTGGAATATCGAGAAATTGAGCTTAGAAACAAACCGCAAGCCATGTTGGCTGTTTCGCCCAAAGCTACTGTGCCAGTTTTACAACTGGAAAGCGGACAAATCATTGATGAAAGCTTGGATATTATGCTTTGGGCATTAAAGCAACACGACCCTAATGGATGGCTAACGCATCAAACCCAAGCGTTAGCACTGATTGATGAAAATGATACCACCTTTAAAGGCTGGTTGGATAAATACAAATATGCCGACCGCTTCCCTGAATATTCGCAAACCTATTACCGTGAACAAGCTGAACGATTCTTGCAAAAGCTTGAAACGCACTTGGAAGAACACACTTTTTTATTGGATAACCACCCCACATTGGTTGACTTCGCCCTATTTCCATTTGTGCGCCAGTTTGCTTTTGTTGATAAAGCTTGGTTTGACCAAGCACCTTGCCCCAAACTACAAGCTTGGCTCAATTTTCACCTTGAAAGTAAACTGTTTGAAGAAATTATGGTCAAACGACCCATTTGGATGCCACAATAGCGCTATGAAGTGGCTAAAGTATATATTGATATTGAGTTTACTGTTTATTGTAGGCTGCACCAAAAAACCACCACAAAATATGGACAATAGCTGCAAGATATTTGAAGAGAAAAGCAGTTGGTATGCCTATGCCAGCCATGCGTACAGGAAATGGGGTGTTCCCATTCATGTGCAACTCGCCATTATTCATCAAGAATCTCGCTTTACAGCCAAAGCTTTACCACCCAGAGACTATTTATTGTGGTTTATTCCTTGGGGTCGCAAATCATC
>CAMZLX010000114.1 GCA_947311795.1 uncultured Zetaproteobacteria bacterium | reverse complement strand
CCAGATGGACGAATCAACACAGGCATCAACACACCATCCCTGCGTATAGACTCTGTTAAGGCTGTTAATTCACCTTGATCAAAATGTGTTCTCGGCTGAAAACTGTTGGGTTTAATCTTGGCAATTGGAATCAACGTTGCCTGAGCTAAAACTTCTGGCGTAGGTTTATCACCCAAAAGTGCATTTAAACCCCGTCCTAACGCCTGTCTTTTTTGTGGTGTTTTCATATATATCCCCTTCCCTTAAACGGCTATCGCTTCGCGTTGCATCAGCTCTTGTGCCATTTGTAAATAAGCCTGCGCACCCTTTGAACGCAAGTCGTGATACATTACAGGCAACCCATAACTTGGAGCTTCAGACAGTCGAACATTTCGTGGTATGACCGACTCATATACCTGTGCACCAAAGTATTCTCGAACATCTTTTTCCACTTGGATAGACAGGTTGTTGCGCCTGTCCACCATGGTTAATACAATACCCTCAACCTCAAGGCTATCGTTCAAGTTAGCGCGAACGCGGCGAATCGTATCCATCAATTGACTAAGCCCTTCCATAGCATAAAACTCAGTTTGTAACGTAATCAACACCCTGTCTGATGCTGTAAGCGCATTGATGGTCAACATATTAAGTGCAGGCGGACAGTCAATAATAACATAATCAAAACCCTCGCCTTGATAGGCTGCCAAGTGTTCAAAAAGCACATGTTCGCGGTTATCTTGATTCACCAGCTCTACTTCAGCACCTGACAAGTCAATCGTGGCGGGCACAAGGTACAAACCCTCACACTCGGTTTCCATGATTGCGTCTTTTAACTCGCCGCCCTTAGCCAATAGGTCATACATACCTACCGTGACGCCATCTTTATCCACACCTAAACCTGATGTGGTATTGCCTTGGGGGTCTAAGTCTAAAACCAACACTCTTTTGTCCATGGCTGCCAAAGATGCCGCCAAGTTGATGCTTGTGGTTGTTTTACCCACGCCACCCTTTTGGTTAGCAATGGAAAAAACAGGGCCTATATTTTTATGTTTCACGTGAAACACCTCCACTTTACAAACATGACTTTTGATAACAAACGATGCGTTGTTGACCTTGTTGAAAAAAATCTTCTTTTAATACCCACCCTTGAATGACTGGTAAATCCACATCATTCGGAATCGGTAACACAGCAAGCCCGCCATCAACAATATGTTTATCACACAAGGCGATGAGCGCACTCACTTCAGAGACGGCACGTGCAGTGCACACAGTTGCGCCCAGTGGCTCCAAATCAATAATATCTGCATCGTGCGCCACACCGTTTAACTTTAGCTTGCGGATAACATGTCGTATAAACTCTGTACGCTTCATCCTGCGTTCAACCAAAATACCACGAATATCTGGGCGATGAATCAACAGCGGAATACCTGGAATACCCATACCACTTCCAATATCCAATACCGTTGCGCCTTGAGGTATCCACTTTTCAAGTAAAACAGAGGGCGTAATAAACGTCTTATAAAACACGTTCACATCTTTGATGGATGTTAAGTTTAAGACCTTACGAAACTTCATCACCTCATCACAGTACTGAAGCTGCTGATTATCCATGCAGCTTAACCTTCTGCTTAGACATTGATTTCAGCCATATCATCATACAGCTCATTGCAGCAGGGGTAACCCCTGAAATCCGTGATGCTTGACCCAAATTCAAAGGTTTTGCATCGGTCAGTTTTTGTCTTACCTCTGTGCTTAGCCCCATCACTTTTGAATAATCCATTTGCTCAGGAATACGTATAGATTCCAAGTTGGAAAACTTATCCACTTCCAGCTGTTGTTTATCCAGGTAACCATCGTAGTGCAATAAGGCTTTTACAGAGCCTAAGTCGCGAGCATTTAAATCACCCAGGTTCAACAGTGGAATAACCTTATCCACGTCAACATCAGGGCGGTGACAATATGCGGATACAGACATACCCTGCTTAGGCAAAGGAAGATCATACTCATCCAGTTTACCTTTCCACACCTTACCTGAACCAATCACCATGCTTGCCAATGTCTCTCTGGCTTCTTCCATTAGGTTAATACGGTTTTCTATCTTCACTTTCCAATCATCATTCAATAAATTCATACGTATGGCGTGACCTGATAATCGAATATCTGCATTGTCTTCGCGCAACTGCAGTCGAAACTCAGCGCGCGATGTAAACATGCGATAAGGCTCGCTCACACCTTTATGCACTAGGTCATCAACCATCACACCGATATAAGATTCAGCACGCGTTGGCACCCACGAATCTAGGTTTAAAGCAAGTGCCGCAGCATTGATACCCGCCAACAATCCCTGTGCAGCCGCTTCTTCATAACCTGTTGTGCCATTGATTTGCCCAGCATGAAACAGACCAGCAACTTTCTTACATTCCAATGTTGTTTTAAGCTCTGTTGGATCAACATAATCATACTCAATCGCGTAACCTGGACGAATAATATTGACCTGTTCCAATCCTTGGATGGAGCGCAAAAACTGCCATTGCACATCAATCGGAAGGGAAGTTGATATACCATTCGGGTATACCTCTGCATGGTCGCTACCCTCTGGTTCTAAGAATATTTGATGGCTATCTTTATCAGAAAACCGAACAACCTTGTCTTCAATGCTGGGACAATAACGTGGTCCTTTACTTTCAATTTGACCAGAAAACATAGGTGACCGTTCAAGGTTTTCACGAATAATATCATGAGTGCGTGCGTTTGTTCGCGCTATGGCACAGTTATCTTGATGTTGATTCACTTGTGCATTTAAAATAGAAAATGGTGTTGCGTTTACATCACCTGGTTGTTGTTCCAAACTATCCCAATCAATGGTTCGCTTATCCAAGCGCGGTGGTGTACCCGTCTTTAAGCGCCCCAAACGAAGCTCTTTTTGATACAGCTCTTGCGTCAACCCTTCAATCGCAGCATCACCCAAACGACCGGCTGGAAAACGATTGTCACCAATATGAATCAGTCCGCCCAAAAATGTTCCAGTTGTTAAGATAACTGTTGGTGCTTCATGCTCAACACCAAAATTATCAACCACCCCACATACGTCACCTGAATGGGTGAAACAAATGTCGTTAATAGAACCTTGATACACATGTAAATTTTTTTGACTATCCAGAAGATGTCGCATTGCAATATGGTATAATCGCCTATCACATTGCGCGCGCGTGGCTTGCACAGCAGGACCTTTACGCTGGTTTAAGATGCGATATTGAATAGCAGCTTTATCTGCTGCCACACCCATGATGCCACCCAAAGCATCCACTTCCTTAACCAAGTGACCTTTACCCACACCACCAATGGCAGGGTTGCATGACATTTTGGCAATGGTGTCTAAGTTTTGGGTAACAAGCCTAACCTTAGCACCTCGCCGCGCAGCCGCAGCCGCAGCTTCACACCCTGCATGACCAGCACCAATCACCAACACGTCTACTTTTCCATCGGGATGTTTCACGTGAAACATATCATTTTTCATTTTCATGACGCTAGATTACAAAAGCAAAACAATTAAACTATATTTTTTTATTAAATTGGGCGTATTAAGTATATTATGATGTTTCTCTACAGACTTTAACCCTAGATTTTGAAAATAGATAAAAAATAAGGGTAGCTACTAGAGCTACCCTTAAAGACTTTAAACATTAAAAATTTAAGCTGATTTACGTTTTTCAAGCATATCATGAATGATGGGTGCGAAAATCAATTCCATTGCCAACAACATTTTACTTGATGGTACCACCAAAGTATTACGGCGAGACATGAAGGAATGATTCAACATAGACAATAAATGTGGGAAATCGATACCCCATTTTTCAGCATTGCGAATACGAATCACCATTAAACTTTCATCAGGTGTAGGTACATCACGTGCAATAAATGGATTGGATGTATCCACCAAAGGTACACGTTGGAAGTTAACATCTGTGTGGCTGAACTGCGGCGTAATAAAGTGAACATAATCATGCATACGTGATAAAATATTATCTACAACTGCTTCAGATGAATAACCGCGCATTGCCGTATCACGGTGAATTTTTTGAATCCACTCGATGTTCACAACAGGTACAATACCAACCATTAAATCAGCATAAGGACGCACTTCTTCAACACCACCATGAAGACCTTCATAAAACAATAAATCAGAACCTTCACCAATATCGCGCCAATCGGTAAATTTACCTGAATCTACACCATATAATTTTGCTTCTTCATCATCGTGAACGTATGTGCGCGCTTTACCTTTTCCTGTCTCACCATAGGACTTAAACAACTCTGCAATTTTATCAAATAAGTTGGCTTCATCAGAAAAATGACTTAAACGTTTTCCAGCAGCTTCAAATTCAGCTGATTTTTCTTTAAAGGTTAATCGGTCGAACTTATGAAAACAATCACCTTCTACAATTGCAGGTGTTACATTTTCACGGTGAAAAATGTGCTCCAAAGCAACTTTTGCTGTGCTTGTACCTGCTCCAGAAGAACCAGTTACAGAAATGACAGGATGTTTAACAGACATACATACTCCCTCTTAATATTTATTCAAACAAACTTAAATGTATCGCTTAGCGCGGCATTATGCAATTAAACAGGCATAAAGACCACGTTTTAAATACGCATTGGCATCAACACATGGCGAGAACGCTCATGGTCAGCTTCTAAAAGTAAAGCAGGGGACAAACTGTCTTTAAGTTGGACACGCACTGTCGCCGATTGAATAGCATTTAATACATCACGCATATATTTCGCATTAAAGCCCACCTCAACTTCCAAACCATCATAGGATATAGCCATATCCTCTTCAGCTTGCTCCTGCTCTGTATTATGCGCGACAATAGATAGTTTATCACTGGAGAAGGATAGTTTTACATCATGGGTGAAATCATTGGCAACAACCATACTTCTACGCAAGGCTTGATCAAGCTGATTTTTATCAATCACAGCAGTGTATGGGTTATTTTTAGGAATCACATCTTCATAGACTGGATATTTAGCATCAATCACTTTTGATGTGAAACGTTGATTGTCAATTTTAACTCTAACTTGTTGTTTTCCAAGACATAATATTATATCACCTTCACAGGATTCAGCCAAACGCTTTATTTCCATCACCGCTTTTTTAGGCACAATACATTCTGTTGTCGCTTGCTGTGCTGATAATGATAATTCACTTAGCGCCATGCGATGTCCATCTGTGGTGACAATACGAATACCATGTTCGGACGAGACTTCGAACAAACTACCTGTTAAATATTTACGTGTTTCATCATTGGACATGGCAAAAGCTGTGGATGTAATCATACGGCTTAATTCTGCGCCTGAGATATCAATGGATAAATCTGTTTCATCCGATGGCTCACTTGGAAACTCATCAGCAGCTTTG
>CAMZLX010000113.1 GCA_947311795.1 uncultured Zetaproteobacteria bacterium | reverse complement strand
TAATGGTGTTCCCAAAGAGCATTTTTACTACTTTTTGAAGGAATGTGAGTGGCGTTTTAACAACCCAAGTCCAAAAGAGCAATTAGCGCTGTTAAAACAGTGGGTTAGAAAGTATAATGTCTAGTTATCTGGGACAGCCCCAAACAAAGTATTGGTGTTGTTTCACTTAACAGCCTTCCTTTGTCATACTTAACGGTAAACTGTCATATCAAGTAAAAACTGTCACCTTAAGCAATACCTGTCACCTCGAGCGAAGTCGAGAGGTCTCAGAGATTTCTCCACGCACTTCGTTTGGTCGAAATGACAAGCTATTTATTCTGTCACCTCGACTGAAATGGAGAGGTCTCCTGAGATTTCTCCACGCACTTCGTTTGGTCGAAATGACATCCATGCGCTGTGCTTAGTCGAAACAAC
Source organism: uncultured Zetaproteobacteria bacterium (assembly GCA_947311795.1). Classification (GTDB taxonomy): domain Bacteria; phylum Pseudomonadota; class Zetaproteobacteria; order Mariprofundales; family Mariprofundaceae; genus Ghiorsea. The sequence continues at coordinate 17,735 of CAMZLX010000113.1, read as the reverse complement.
AATTGAACAAACACAAAAAAAGGGAGCCCGAAGGCTCCCTTTCTCAATTGAATAACAACTAAGCTAGACGTTTGAAGTTCTTAGATAAGAAGTTCTAGGTCGATTAGAGTTGTATCAGTTTTTGTAGTACCATCATCTTCAGAATCAATAACAAGTTGTACAGCAAAGTTTTGGTACATTTCATACTCAACACCAACACGAGTTAAGTCAGTTGTAACACCAGCTTGTTTGTCTTGACCAATACCCGCTAGGAAAATCCATTGTGCCATTGGTTTAACAGATGCACGGAAAGAATAACCAGTACGTGCGTCAGTTCCAGTTGGGTTATAAACATTAGCGCCACCAGAAGGTGCAGTTGCATAGTCAGCGAATACGCCGATTTGCATGTCGCCTACTTCACCAAATGCTTGCACATCTAGACCAGTACGTTTGGTATCAATATTGTGTACAGAACCTGTAACAGCAATCAAACCAAGACCAACTTCCCAATCACCAGCTTCTAAGAAGTAGTTACCACGAAGTACTGGAGACAAAGTAAATCCGCCAGCGCCTGCAACATCAACCATAGCCAATTGTGCAGCCCAAACATCATTACCAGCCCAAGCAGTTATACCAACGCCGCCAGCATCGCCAGCCATTCTATTGTTAACAGAAAGTGCTTTACCACCAAGCATACCACCGTGTTGACCCCAAACAGACATCAACTGCATACCAGAATCTTCACCAAAACCGTCAGCCCAAACAGTTGCGCCCGCTTTCATATCGCCCATGTCCCAAGAGTTGAACATTTGAACGTTTGCATAACTACCGTCATATTCAATGAACACACCAGTATGTTCGCCACCGCGACCACCAATCATAAATACTTGGTCAGCAAATGAGATTGAGTTGGTTTTAGTTCCATTATCAACAGTTTTAATCTGTGGACGAACCATAACAGTCCAGTTCAAAGAAACTGGAATTGAAAGATGTTCATCTTCAACCAATTCTTGTGAACCAACGTCAGTCAAGCCGCCCAATTTGAATGCACGACCATAAGCGTTCAAAGTTGGGAATGATTGGAAGTGACATGCTAGGCATGCAGAACCAGTTTGGCGCGCGAACGCCGGAATTGCTTCAGATGTAGTTGGTGCAACTGATACAGACGCAACAGCAGCAACAGCTAGAGAAGCAGCAGAAAGAATAATTTTCTTCATGTTTTGAAATCCTCTTTTTGTTTTTTGTTTATCCGAAGATAAACATTAGTTTTTGTAGTGCTCCCTCCGCAAAAGCGCATAGAACAACACATTGGACGAGATAGTACGGTCATCACTTGCCTTCCGTCAATTCAATAACAACATGAATGTGTTTTAATGCCACATGCATATACACGGCATCTTATTCTGCAACTTAGCCTCGAAATTTATTTGATTGTCATTAGACTGCCGCCATGTCTGAATCCAATGCAACCAACATACACATCTTCAAAGGTGAAAATGCTTTATCCCCTTTTCGCCACAACAAGCTTCAACACGCACTCCATACAGCTTCCTTGGATGCGTCTTATATATATATCATAGAAACCACAAATGACTGGTCAGTTGAAGACAAGAAAACTTTAGACAAGCTACTTGGCTGCGCCACAACAGTATACACCGACAAGTCCGCTTACTTGGTCACGCCGCGCATTGGCACCATTTCACCTTGGTCATCCAAAGCCACGGACATTGCCCAAATTTGTGGGCTTGATGCTTTAATTCGCATTGAACGTGGCATCACATATACCATTGATGGTAACAAAGATGTTATATTGCCCTTGATTCACGACCGCATGACGGAATCCGTCCTTTATTCAACTGATGACTTACATCAACTCTTTCAGCACCAAGCACCACAACCGTTAATCCGCATTGATATATTACATGGTGGTCGCAAAGCTTTGCAAGCTGCCAATATTGAACTTGGGCTTGCCCTTGCAGAAGATGAAATTGATTATTTATTGGAAAACTTCTTAGCTTTAAAACGCAACCCAACTGATGCAGAGCTGATGATGTTTGCCCAAGCCAATTCCGAGCATTGCCGCCATAAAATCTTTAATGCGGATTGGAAAATTGATGGTGAAGATAAAGATATATCATTGTTTGGCATGATTCGCCATACCCACAACACTTCACCCGAAGGCACGGTTGTCGCCTATGCCGATAATTCATCAGTGATTGAAGGCGGAAAATCCAAACGTTTTTATCCCGATGCAAACAAAACATACCAAGCCCATGATGACACCACCCATATCTTGATGAAGGTGGAAACCCACAATCACCCCACCGCCATTTCACCCTTTGCAGGTGCTGCCACAGGTTCTGGTGGCGAAATCCGCGATGAAGGGGCAACAGGCATTGGCTCCAAACCCAAAGCAGGTTTATGTGGGTTTACAGTGTCCAACTTGCAAATCCCTGATTTTGAGCAACCTTGGGAAAAAGATAACGGCAAACCTGAGCGTGTGTCCTCAGCTTTGGATATTATGCTGGATGGCCCCATTGGCGCGGCTGCATTTAACAATGAATTTGGTCGCCCCAATATCAATGGTTATTTTAGAACATACGAACAAGACGTCGCAGGCGAACTCAAAGGTTATCACAAGCCGATTATGTTGGCAGGTGGTGTGGGAAATATTGATGCAAGGCACGTGTTTAAAAACGATGTGCCTGCGGGTTCATTGATTATTCAACTCGGTGGCCCTGCCATGTTGATTGGTTTAGGTGGTGGTGCTGCATCCAGCATGGATACAGGTGCCAACGCTGAAAACCTTGATTTTGACTCGGTGCAACGCGGCAACCCTGAAATGGAACGCCGTTGCCAAGAAGTGCTCGACCGCTGTTGGCAGTTGGGTGAAAATAATCCTATTTTATTTATCCATGATATTGGTGCAGGCGGGCTTTCCAATGCCGTGCCTGAATTGATTCATGATGCTGGGCGCGGTGGCACGTTTGACCTGCGCAATGTACACAACATGGAAACCAGCATGAGCCCCATGCAAATTTGGTGTAATGAAGCGCAAGAGCGGTATGTGCTCGCCATTGCACCAGAATCTTTAGACCAATTCACTGCTATGTGTGAGCGCGAACGCTGTTTGTTTGCCGTGCTTGGCGAGGCAACAAATGATGGTCACTTGCATGTGGATGATTCGCTGCTGGGTGAAGCGCCCGTAGATTTATCTTTGGAAACATTACTGGGTAAACCACCCAAGATGTTGCGCGATGTTTCACACAGCAAAACCAAATCAACACCACTTCCAACCGACATCAACATCAAAGAAGCTGCTTTAAGGGTATTGCGTTTACCCTCAGTCGCCAGCAAAGAATTTCTTATCACCATTGGCGATAGAACAGTGACAGGTTTGGTTGCACGCGACCAAATGGTTGGACCTTGGCAAGTGCCTGTATCCGATGTTGCAATCACCGCCACTGATTTCACCAACTATACAGGCGAAGCCATGGCAATGGGTGAACGCACACCTATTGCAGTGCTGGATGCAGCGGCATCAGGGCGTATGGCAGTAGGCGAAGCATTAACCAATGTGGCTGCGGCAAGCATTAAAAATCTGGGTGATATTAAACTCTCTGCCAATTGGATGGCAGCTTGTGGGCATGATGGTGAAGATGCCGCATTGTATAACACTGTTCACGCCGTAGGCATGGAATTATGCCCTGAATTGGGCATTTCTATTCCCGTGGGCAAAGATTCCTTATCCATGAAATCGAAATGGCAAGAACATGGGCAAGAAAAAGAAATGGTATCCCCGCTTTCGTTAGTGGTCTCTGCTTTTGCACCTGTTTCTGATATTCGTAAAACATTAACACCACAACTGCGCACGGATTTGGGTGAAACCAACCTTATCTTGATTGATTTAGGGCAAGGCAAAAATCGCTTGGGTGGTTCGGCTTTGGCACAGGTGTATGCCTGCACAGGTGAAACCACGCCCAACTTGGATGACGCACTACAGTTCAAAGCATTTTTTAATGCGATTCAATCCTTAAACCAGCAAGGTTTATTGCTTGCCTACCACGACCGTTCGGATGGTGGTTTATTTGCTACGCTGGCTGAAATGGCATTTGCAGGGCGTACAGGTGTGGATGTGTATTTGGATGGGCTGGGGGCTGATGCGCTTTCTATCTTGTTTAATGAAGAATTAGGGGCTGTGGTTCAAATTAAACGCAGCGACCGTGAGCAAGTTTTGGCATGCTTAGACACGCAAGGGTTATCAGACATCAGTCACATCATTGGCAGCACCAATGATGACAAACAATTGCATGTTGTTTTCAACAGCGAAACTGTGCTTGATGAAGATGTTTTGCAGCTTCAACAAACATGGAGTGAAACATCATTCAAACTTGCCAGCTTGCGTGATAATCCTGAATGTACTACACAAGCTTTTGGTGCCATCAACAACCCTGATGACCAAGGTTTATTCGCCGACTTAAGCTATGATGTAACTGAGGATGTTACCGCACCATTTATCCATAAAACACGTCCGAAAATGGCAGTTTTAAGAGAGCAAGGTGTGAATGGTCAAATCGAAATGGCTGCCGCATTTGATAAAGCAGGTTTTGAGTCTGTGGATGTGCACATGTCCGACTTGATTGAAGGTCGCGTATCTTTGGCTGATTTCCAAGGTTTGGTCGCATGTGGTGGTTTTTCTTTTGGTGATGTGCTTGGTGCGGGCAGCGGCTGGGCAAACTCGATTAAGTTTAACCCAAGAGCTACTGATGAATTCCAAGCCTTTTTTAACCGTGATGATTCCTTTGCTTTGGGCGTGTGTAACGGCTGCCAAATGATGAGCCAGCTGAAAACCATGATTCCAGGTGCTGAGCATTGGCCTACATTTGAGCGCAATATTTCAGAGCAATTTGAAGCGCGTTTATTGATGGTTGAAGTGATGGATTCGCCATCCATATTCATGCAAGGCATGGCTGGCTCCAAACTACCTTTAGTCGTTGCACACGGTGAAGGCAGAGCAAGCTTTGAAAACGCTGAGCAACAAAATAAAACCTCAGCATACATGCGTTATATTGATGCCAGTGGTCACCCAGCAGGTACTTATCCTGCCAACCCCAATGGTTCGCCAGAAGGTTTAACAGGCTTTACCACCCAAGACGGTCGGTTTAATATCATGATGCCACATCCCGAACGTCTGTTCAGGAATGCTCAGTTTTCATATTACCCTGAACGTGAACATGAAGAAGGCGCTTGGTTGCGTATGTTCCGTAATGCACGAGTTTGGACGGCATAAAACAATCACAAAAAAACACCCTGCTTGAATCAACCAAACAGGGTGCTTCGAACTTAGAAACCGTTTGCTTTATTTCTTGATATAAAACTGCATTTTCAAGTCTGCAAGTTCAATAATATCACCATCTTTCAGCACCCGCGGATGATCTGCGACAGATTCTCCATTCACTTTAGTTTTACTCATGCCTTCCAAATGTGTAATGTGATAACCCGTCGGGCGACGTGTAAATACAGCGGCTTGTTTGCCTACAAGCATACCTTTGACTTTAATCTTACAATTATTGCCTTTACCCATACTTGTCAGTGAAGCTTTCATTTCCATACTCTTGCCCATAAGTGGGCCTGATAGATACTGAATACCTCCAAGCACCATTTCCGTAGCTGCAGGTTTACCCATCATTTCTTCACGTGCAGCGGAACTAATAATCATAGTTTTATCCATATCACTTTCAGCTTCAGGCTGAGGTGCTACTGAGGGTTTTGCATCGGAACACACAAAACTAAGCGTGTGTTTCCCTACAGTGATAACATCACCATGATTGAGCACATATTTACTCACATCTTTATCGTTAACTTGTGTTCCATTGGTACTGCCTAAATCTTCTAGGATAATCTTTTGCCCTATTTTTAACACGCGAGCATGGCGGCTACTCACGGCTAGGTTGTCCACATGAATAGTATTGTCTTCCTTTCGTCCAATGGTTGTTTCTTCCTGAGTCAATTCATACTCAGCAACAACTGTATCTTTGAATTTTAAAATAAGCTTACAACTCATTCTATTTTCCTCCAAATAAACGTGAGAAGAAACCTTTCTTTCTAGAAAAATAACCTTTTACACGAATCAAAATAACCGAAATATTATCTGGTCCACCTGCATCATTGGCCAAATCAATCAGCGCCTGCGCACACGTCTTAAAATCCCCTGCATGATCAATCATGGTTAAACGTATTGCTTCATCAGGAACAACATCCGTCAGCCCATCTGAACACATCATGTATATATCGCCCACCAAAGCAATATCTTCAACAACATCCACTTCCACATTTCTTTCAACACCAAGCGCTCTTGTTACAAGGTTTTTAATGGATGAGTTACGCGCATCCTCTGCTGTCAGCAATCCACGACGCACTTGCTCCTGAATCAACGAGTGATCTTCCGTAACATGTGATAAGTATTCATTACGCAACAAATACATCCTAGAATCACCCACATGCGCCACTGCAATCCTATCACCATAAAATACCGCTGTTACAAGTGTTGTTCCCATACCCACACATTCAGGGTTTGATTCCGCAGCCTCAATAATGGCATTATTTGCTGTAACAGCAGCTTTTCTTGTAATCACAGCTGCTTTAGAGAATCCTGTTTCATCATCCAGTTCACCAACACCAATGTGCTTTAAATCATCTTTAATCAATCGCCTGACCAAATCTACAGCCATAGCACTGGCAACCTCGCCTGCATTATGACCACCCATACCATCGGCCAATACGGCAATACCTTGTGACGCATCTGCACCAACACAGTCCTCATTGTGGTCTCGTTTGCGACCTACATCTGTGACGGCAATCATCTCCAATGCACTCATTATTTACCTTCCTTTGCAGCCATAACTTTCAAACATGCAATAATACCACGAATAACAGCCCCACCATTGGGCAATCGTTTGTCTGCATCTTTAACCAACATGGCATCAATTAATGTGCTTACTTGTTCTGGCAAGTTCGGGTCAAACTCGCGAATATCAGGGTGTGGTTCATTGGCAATCTGGAACAACAATGTTGCCATAGAATCGCCCTTAAATGGACGCTCACCCACCAACATTTCATACAGCATCACACCCAAAGAAAATATATCTGAACGCCCATCCACATGTTTGCCTGATAATTGCTCAGGCGACATATAGGAAGGTGTCCCTAACACTACACCTGTTTTGGTTTTACTCGATGCTGTAACACGCGCAATACCAAAGTCGGTTACTTTAACTGTTTTATCTTTGAGCAACATAATGTTGGCAGGTTTAATATCTCTGTGCACCACATGCTGTTGCCCAGCATAATGCAATGCTTCCGCAACTTTACCCACAATTTTAAGTGTTGCCATTTGTGGCAAAAGTTTACCTTTTTTGGTGTACGGCGCTAAATCTGTACCATCCAAAAATTCCATAGCAATAAATGCCAAGTCATGCTCTTCACCCGCATCAAACATGGTTACGATATTAGGGTGGTTAAGCATTCCCGCAGTTTCTGCCTCTCTAAAGAACCTATCTTTCACATCTTGAAGCTCATCGCCTTCAAACTCTTGCGAAAGAGCCATGGTTTTAATCGCAACTTCACGATTGATTTTGGGGTCTTTGCCGAGGTATACAACACCCATCGCACCTTTACCCAGCTCTTTGATGATTTCATAACGACCCAGTGTGGGTTTTGCACCACCTGTAATCATCAGTGTGCCCATGCCGCCGCCAGTGCCACCACCAAAAATCATGGATTCGCCCGCATCCTTAGTGCGTTGCATGCGTTGCTCTACATCTTTGAATTTTGGCTTGGTTTCCATGATGTATTCATACACAGCTGTTGCTTTGTTGAACTGGCGCTTGCGCTCAAAATCTAACGCCAATGTGTATACAGCATCTAAAATATCGTCATTGGGTGGGCATTTGCGAAACTTATCAAATGCCATATCCAGCATACCTTGACTTTGGAAGGATAATGCCAACATTTTATTGGTTTCTGCAGATTCCGAAGATATTTTTTCTCTATCTTCTTCACTGGCAAAGAAGTGTTTGGTTGTGAGCACCACGTGCCCAACCAATAATAGGCCTGCAGCACTCATCACTTGAACCCAAAGTCCACTATCAGCCAATAACACAAATCCAACACCAACAATCATTAAAAATAGGGAGACGGAAATAATCGTACCTACCACCGCACTTAAACGCGGAAGCAAAAGAATCAGATAAAGCCCTACAAAGAGAAGAAACCCAAGCTCTGCCATGCCTGCCCATTCAGGCGCATTGATAAAGCCTTCATTCAAAATACTTTCAATCACATTCGCATGGTAATCGATTGAAGTCATGCTGCCCGAAACAGGCGTTAAATAAGATGAACCAATGCCCGTTGCCGTCACACCAATAAGTACAATTTTATCTTTGAAAAGGTTGGCGGATATTTTATCCGATTGCACATCATAAAAGGGGAAGTGGGTAAAGCCACCATTAACATCACCAGCACCACTGGTATAAAATTTAGGCGAAATCTTCATTTCTTTATCGGTTGGTATGGTTAGCGCACCCAACTCAACACTGGTTCCAATATTGATGCGCACATCATCCATGGTTAAGTTTAAATCATGCGCTACCATCGCTAATGACATAGATGGGTAGAACTGACCATAATATTCAACAATGAGTGGCTCTGAACGCAATACGCCATCTTCACTTGGCGAAACATTCAAGTAACCCATACCAGAAGAAACCATAGCCAACTCATCAAATGGATAAGATATATTTACAGCACTCATTGGAGATGCTGTTTCATCCACATCACCAATATTGTTGATGCTCATGCGTTCAATATAATCAGGAAGGTTTGCATCTGGACGACCCAGTGGCTCACCCGCTTCATAAAACATAGGCATAATTACATTACCAGCTTCATAAGTCGCTTGTGTTAGGCGCATATCTCCATTGTTGGCAAGTGCTGAAGCCGCAATTTGGTCTGCTTCGGCAAATTTCTTATCTGCTTCATCAAATTTTGCGTCTGCACCCGCTTGGTCACCTTTTGCACCCAAAGCCTCTGCTTCAGCAAGCAAAGCTTCACCTTGCTTTTGAAGTAACCCAAAAAGTTGTTCCGCTGAGTTTGAGCTGTTACCCGCTTCTTTTTCACTGTAAAAAACATCAACACCGACCAGTCTAGCACCCGCACCCTTAAGCTTGAGCAGCATGTCTGCCATAACACTTCTAGACCACGGCCAGCGTCCAATAAGTTCGATGGATGTGTCATCAATATCAAGGATTACAATACGATTACCAGCTGCCTCAACGCTGCTCGAAACACCTAAATCATACATTTTATATTCGAGGCTGCGCAGAAGAGTAGAACCACTGACATACGCAAAAAGGAAAAGTAGCGTTAAAACTAACCCTATAAACCAATCGGTTTTCCAAAATCCTTTCACAGTTTTTCCCTCTCAATACGGCTAAGTCTTTCTAAAATAAGTATAATCAGCGCCTACATTAGACGAAAAAAAAAAGATAGCCAACTTTACTATGATGATATGTATTCATTTACGCCAAAATTCAGGCACCAACAGCACGAAAAAGGTAAAAATTTCAAGTCTGCCCAGCACCATACCAAACATTAAAACGATTTTGGACATATCTGGAAGTGATGCATAGTTTTCTGCTGGTCCAACATTGCCAAACCCTGGTCCTGTATTGGTGATCGATGCTGCTGCTGCTGAAATAGCAGTGGTCATATCTACACCTGTCATCGCTACAAGAATAGCAACCACAGCAAAACACACCATATACAACACAAAGAAACCCCAAAGCGCCTGAACCACCCCTCCCTTAACACTTTGTTTTCCAAACTTTACATGAATCACCGCATGAGGGTGAATAAGTCTACGCACTTCTCGCATACCTTGGCGAAACAAAAGTAACACACGCACAACTTTCATACCCCCACCCGTTGAACCTGCGCATGCGCCCACAAACATTGCCAAAAGCAATAACATAGCCACACCCGGCGACCATAAACCATAATCACTGACAGCAAAACCAGTTGTGGTTGCCACAGCAATGGTATTGAAAACAACTTCATCCCAGCTGCCTTTACCCGTGAACACAGTCATCAAACCAATAAGTACAATAAGCGAAAACATCCACTTGATGTAAGTCCTAAACTCTTCGTCGCGAAGATAGGTCGTGACTGAAAATCCTTTCCGCAACGCTGCAAAATGAAGCGTGAAATTGATACCCGCAAGCAGCATAAATAACACGATAACTCCACGAATCCACAACGAATCATAATAACCTACACTTGCATCATGGGTTGAAAAACCACCAATGGCTACCGTGGTCATGGCGTGGTTTACCGCATCAAAGCCACCCATACCCGCAAGCCATAAACATACGCCTGTAACAAATGTAATACCCAGATAAATAAACCATAAAACTTTGGCAGTTTCTGTTACCCGTGCAGTTAATTTATCTTTAACTGGACCCGGTGTTTCGGCTTTAAACAACTGCATGCCACCCACACCCAAAAGAGGCATAACAGCCACTGCCAATACAATGATACCCATACCGCCAAGCCATTCCTGCATGGAGCGCCAAAATAAAATGGCGTGAGGCATATTGTCCAAACCCGTTAGCACTGTTGCACCTGTGGTGGTCAGCCCTGAAGTGGATTCGAACAAGGCATCGACAACCGAATGAGTAACCCCTGTAGTTAAAAAAGGTACTGAACCCAACAATGAAAGTACAATCCATGCCAAAGCAACAATCAGAAAACCATCTTTATGGCTCAATTGCTTGGGTGCACCACCAGTCGTACTCATCATCAGTACGCCCAGCATCGCAACCAACAGTCCCGCCAGCACAAACTCATCAGCATGCCCTGACTGATAATAAACAGCGACCAACGCAGGCACTAACATACCAAAACCAAACAAAACGATAAGAATACCTAGCGTCCAAACTACACCTTTGATGTGCATATATTAAATGTTATCCTTAAAAGAATTCAAGACGAACTTCAAACAATACTTCAATGGCGCGAATAGATTCAGCGCGTGTGACCAACACAACATGGTCATTCGCCACGACTTGCGTGTCACCATCAGGAATAATCACTTCTTCACCACGAACAATTGCACCTATCACCGTATCCTTAGGTAACTTCAAATTTTTCAACGGCGCATCAAGAATTGTAGCTGTTTCCAATGCTTCAGCTTCAATCACTTCTAAAGTACCATCACCCAAAGGTGACATACCAAGGATTCTACCTTTACGTACATGCCTTAGAACAGATGCCGAAGTGGTAAAACGCGGCGATACAATCACATCCAGCCCAATCTCGCGTACCAAGTCAGAATAAATCGCACGGTTAACCAAAGTTACCACATGCGGAACTTTGTACTTTCTTGCAATAAGACTACTCAGGATATTCGTTTCATCATCATTGGTTAAGGCCAAAAAGTCATCCATGCCAGAAATCGCTTCTTCTTCTAATAAATCCCTATCTAAGGCATCACCATGCAACACAACAGTGGAGCTTAAATGATCTGCGATCCAAGAAGCTCTCTCTTCATTAAACTCAATCATTTTAATGGACACACCCATTTTTTCTAATGCTTGCGCCACTGCAAAACCAACATTACCACCACCAACCAACATCACATTTCGTGCAACTTTGGTTTCTTGTTTACAACCTTCCAAAACTTCAACAACACCTTCAACTTGTGTACTGCTCACAGCCAAATATACGCTGTCGCCAGCCAACAACACTGTATCTCGCGTCGGCACTTTCCATTTCCGGTTATGTTCGTGAGCGACCACAAACATACGCTTATCACCCATCACTTCTGCAAGCTCTTCTAACGCAAGCCCAGCCAATAAACTTTTAGGTCGAATCATCATACCCAAAAGTTGAACCTTATCATCGGCAAAACCCTGAGCATCCATAGCTGATGCGACTTGGTAACGTTTTACAATCGCTTTGGCTGCCTCATGTTCTGGTGAGATAATCATATCAATGGGCAGCTCATCGCGACCAAACAAACCTTGTGCATTGGCAAAGTCTGGCTCACGAATACGTGCCATTTTCATAGTCACTTTGAATAAGGAGTGTGCCACTTGGCATGCCAACATATTGGTCTCATCACTCGCCGTTGCCGCAATTAATAAGTCTGCATTTTCAGCGCCAGCTTGTTCAAGCACAGTTGGATACGCCGCATTACCTTGAATAGTACGCACATCCATCGTATCTGCCACACGCTCAATCCGTGCTTTGTCACTGTCCACAACCGCAACATCATGCCCTTCACTCGCCAAACGCATGGCAATATGAAACCCAACTTCACCCGCTCCCAAAACCAGAATATTCATTGGTCAGTTTGCGTAAGTTCGTGTGATTTTATTTTACGGTGCAATTGGCTTCTCTCCATGCCAATATCTGTTGCAGTTTTACTAATATTCCAATCATTTTTGTTCAAATGATGTAAGATATAACTACGTTCGAACTGTTTGCGTGCATCATGGAAACCGTCTTCCAGCACTGTGTCATCTGGCACTGATGAAAATGACATGCCTTGCTGTGCTGCTGCATTAAGCGGCAGCATAGTATCAAGCGTAAGCGTTTGACCTGAGCACAAAATATGACAGCGCTCAACATAATTCCTAAGCTCACGCACATTTCCTAGCCAAGTATAGTTTTGTAAAACTCGTATAACATCTTCACCAAAGACTACAGGTTCACCAGCTAGATGTGCCACTTGATCTGCAACCAAAACTTCTAATAACTGTGGTAAATCTTCAATCCTATCTCGCAACCTAGGCATACTAATCACAACAGGCTGAAGTTGAGAGAAAAATGATTTGAGAACATCTCCTCTTTCTAGTAGTTCAGCTTTACTCCATTGCGTTCCAATAATAAACCTCACATCACAAGGAATATGATTAGGGTTGCCTACATGTTGCAACCTATGCTCCTGCATCACATGCAAGAGTTTTTTTTGCACAAATATGGGAATATCCGTAATTTCTTCAATAAATATTGTGCCTTGATGAGCTGATTCCAATCGACCACGCTTGGCTTGCAGCGCACCCGCAAAAGCACCTTTTTCATAACCAAACAACTCCAACTCAACTGCTTCATCGGTTAAGTTATACTTCTTAAACTTCACAAATGTTACATTCACACGACTCGAACCTTCATGCAAAATGCGGGCAGCAATGGATTTGCCAACACCATGTTCACCTTGAAGTAATACATGTTGTTCACTCCTCGCTACCTTATCCAATTGTTTACGTACGCTTCTGATTGCTTTGCTATCACCAATTAATTGTGGAATATTTTTTTTGGTTTCAAATTTTAAATCTAAGTTTTCCAATTCCAAACGTCGCTTCTCAACCGCATTTCTTAACACAATCAGTAACTTGTCTAACGAAAATGGCTTTTCAATAAAATCAAATGCACCTTTTTTTGTTGCCTGAACAGCAGTGTCAATCGTGGCATGACCAGACATCATAATGACAGGCACATCTGGGTTAATTTGTTTGATGCGGCTTAACGTTTCTAGACCATCAATGCCCGGCATCCAAATATCAAGAAACACACAGTCTGCAGGACTTTTGCGAAAGCGAGCCACCGCTTCTTCACCCGAAGCCGAAGTGCTAACTAAATAACCTTCATCTTCAAAAAGACCGCTCAAAGATTCACGAATGGGTTGTTCGTCATCCACAATTAAAATCTGAATCGTCACGCTTCGCCCTCCTTCACATCACTGGCTTGCACATGAGGCAACCACATACAAAAACGCGTCGGCGCAGCTGCTGAAAGCAGCAATAGTTGCCCATGATGTTCTTCTGAAATCCTTTGTGCAATAGCTAACCCCAAGCCACTCCCCTCTGCTTTGGTTGAAAAGTAGGGTTCAAAGATATGCTCTTTTGCAGATTCATCAATCCCTTGTCCATCATCCTGCACATAAAAACGGGTATCTTTATCCGTCACTTCTACATATACCCGAACATGCCCTTTGGTTGCCAATGCATTATCAATCAAATTAATCAAAACTTGGCGGATTTGGTCGGCATCGCAAAACACTTCACCGTCAGGCATACCTTCAAATGTTAGGTTGGTATAAGGGCTATACAACTCACGCAACTCACGCAATAAGGATGCAATCGTCGTCACCTCCATATTCGGTTTGGGCAAAGTTGCCAAGTCCGAAAAATCTGCCAGCAAGCGCTGCAAACGCTCCACTTGATTAATCACAGCGTCCGTACAGGTATCAAATACTTTCACATTATCCACTTGGTCGCGGAAACGCCGCTTTACACGTTCCGTAGAAAGTTTAATTGGAGTCAAAGGGTTTTTAATTTCATGTGCCAAACGCTGAGCAACCTCAGCCCATGCCCTATGTTTTTGGGCATCGGCAAGCTGCGTAATATCATCAAACACCAGCAACCAACCTGAAAACACATCATCTTCACCACCAAGCAAAGTACCACGCGCTAATATCTTAACCGTTTGCAAACCATAGGTCAGCACCAGCTCACTCTGCAAACTGTCCAAATCTTGTGTTTGCAATGTTTCAAAGAATGCCAAAATGGGTTTAAGGTGAGCCTCTGAAAAGTCATAAATGGATACTTTTTCTTGACTGCGCTCTGGAAACATAAGTAACGCTTTACAGGTATCGTTGACCAAACGAATTTCACCAGAAGCATCCAATAAAATTACACCACTATGCAAGTTCGCCAATAAATTCTCTAATACATATTGCCGCTGTCGGCTATTCACCAATGCATTGGTGAGTTCACTCTGCGTTTCCGTCAGCGTTTGCATATTGTATTTAAGCCGTTTAATCATATCATTGAATGATAAAGCCAACGAGCTTAGCTCATCATCCCCTTGCACATCAACCAAGGCATCAAAGTCGCCAGTTTTCACCTGTTCAAGTGCATTCGCCAAGTCTTCCATAGGACTGGTTAACCTCCGGGCAAACACAACGGCAAACACACCCGCAATACAAACAATCAAAATCATCACAATCATCAAGGTGTTCATAAATGTATCTTGAATGCCTTGCCTATGTCTATCCAACTCTTTATAGGTTCGATAATCTGCTTCAATGCTTCGCGCACTGGCAGTAATTTCTTTCGGAAGTTCCACTTCTGCTCTAAAAAGACCCACCAAACGCCGCTGCGCAAACAGTGGCAAATAACCAATGACATATTCACTATCATCCCGTATGTCATGGTCAATGGTATAGCGACCCAATGCAATGCTTAAACGCCCTGCATCAGAAATGGGTTGTGTTGTTAAGTCTTCCAAGCCTTGGTTTTGTGTTGTTTTTTGTGCTGTCGCGATTAAACGCTCAGAAGCATCAAACAGCTCAAGTTTATCCCAGCCATATTTATGCAATTGTTTTTCCATATATTGGTTGAGCACCAAGCTACCCAACGGCGTTGGCTCAAGTGCTGGAAAATCATGCGTATCAATCACTTGTTTCAGTGAAAGCTCCATATCCAATTCAATATCTTGATAAAAGCCCTGAGCAAGATTCATGGCTTTATCCAACAGGGTATCCACGCGCACATCAAACCAAACATCAAAACCTTTGTTAATGATTTGATTCGCTGTCACTTGCAAAACCAAAGAAGGAAGCAAGACCATCAACACCATCACAGTGACCAGTTTTGTTCTTAAGTTAACCCCAACTTCTTTTGCGCTTTGCAGACGGCGAATACCAAAAACAAACAACCATATCGCCAAAGAAAAGAGTAAACCGATATTAATCCAGTTTAAATAGACAGGACCAAAGTGGTCAGAACTTGGCCAAACAAAATAGATAAGAATCGATAAAAATGTGACGCCAATAAACGGGATAATTCGCATCAAAAAGGGAGCTAGCCCATGATTACTCTGCATCGTTATTCGCTTGAGAAAGCTGCAAACTTACGCTACCCATATCCTCACCCCAATCGGTGACGGATGCCCACCAACCTTGCTCCTCATCCTCACCCTCATGGGTAAACAGCTTTGTTTCGAGTAAAAAATCAGCGTCTTTATCCAAAATGGAAACGTCCGCAACCGCTGCTTGTTCCATGCGTGTTAAAAAATGCATAGCTTCTTCTGCATCATTTGTATATTTAACAACACCCACACTTAAATCACGCATCAACCAACGCTGGGTGACCAAATCAGGAATCACTTGCCGACCCAAACGGATAGAAACCACAGCCTTATCCAACCAGAAGTCTCTAACTTGTAAGATTTCAAACTGCCAAAACACCGTCATGGGTGAGCCTGAACCAATAACTTTAAGCACATATGCTTCTTGATTAAACGTTTGCACATCGCAATAAATCACACCATCTTCAATATGAACATGAGTTTCCTCTGCTGCCATGTCCCCTTCAGCATAAGCAAAAGAAAAAAATGAAAACGTTAGAAAAAATAAGAATACTTTTAACATCGCCAACACTTTAAGGCTGATGCAAAACTAGGGCAAGTTACGCAGTATAAATGATAGCCAATTGCCGTCCTGTTTTGCCACAGTCTCGGCGGTACGAAAAATATTCAGGCTCAGTGCTACAAAATGTACAAACATTGGCACATTCAATATGTTCTACCAAGAGACCCGCTTGTTGAAGTTGAAGCACGTTTGCTCTGGTCAAATCTGCGAATACTTTATCATCAATGTCTTGCGTTATATTTTCACCACAACATGCTGATAGCTGTTGCCCAACCTCTTGATTTACTTCAAAGCAACAGCTTCCAATACAAGGTCCTAAACTTGCAACAATATGTTCAGCTTTCGCACCTTGCTCACACATAGCATCCACAGACTTTGCTACAACTTTTGCCACCGTGCCGCGCCAACCCGCATGAACAGCAGCAAATATACCTACTTGTTTATCCGCCAAAAGAATAGGCAAACAATCTGCCGTGCGTATAGCAAGCGCAGTGTTGCGCTCTTGTGTTATCAATATATCCGCTTCTTGTTGGTGCAATACACCATCGCCAGCACAGTAAAACACCGATGAGCCATGCACCTGCTGACATTGGTGAGGTTTGGGTAAACCTAATGTTTGGCAGAGTAAGTCGAGGTTTTGATGCACCAACTGCGTTTCATCACCCAAATCGTGACCAAGGTTTAAGCTTGAAAAATCACCTTGGCTCACACCCCCCAACCTATCGCTGAACACCGCTTGAATACCGTGTTTTGCCATAAGCTGCGAGGTATAAAACACTAAATCAGCACCTTCAATGCATTATCCAAGGTTTGTAAATCATGCGGCAATGGTGCTCGGCATAAGAGTTCCTCACCCGTAATAGGATGCTTGAATCCAAGCACTTCTGCATGTAATGCTTGGCGATTGAGGTTGGCTAACGCGGAAAATGCGGGTTCGGGTATATGTTTGCTGGGGTTGAACTTGCGACCATACATCACATCAGCCAACACAGGTACTTGCTCATGGCTTAAATGCACACGAATTTGATGCGTCCGCCCTGTATGCAGGGTTAAGCGGATGCGACAAAAATTATCATCATAACGCTTTTCCAGCACCGCATCCGTCATTGCAAGCTTACCGTTTGGATTTACTGCCATTTTCTGTCTGTTATGCGGATGTCTTCCAATCGGGAGTTCGATTCGTTTCTTTAACCAATGCGGGTAACCACGGCACCATGCAATGTATTCCCTTTGCAAATCATGACTTGCAAACAAAGCCGAT
>CAMZLX010000112.1 GCA_947311795.1 uncultured Zetaproteobacteria bacterium | reverse complement strand
TTGTAAGTGCCGGTGATTTGGCAGCGCAAATTCAAGCAGATTGTTTGGCTGCCCATGAAATCTTGGATATTCATAGCCCTAAATAAAAAAATAGATAAGCTGTGCCACCTTTTTAGATGGTATTGGAGTAATTATGTCAGTAAATAAAGTTGTATTAGCATATTCAGGTGGGTTGGATACATCCATCATCCTTAAATGGTTACAAGATACTTATCAATGTGAAGTGGTGACATTCACTGCTGATATTGGGCAAGGCGAAGAAGTGGAAGAAGCACGCTCCAAAGCTGAAGCCTGTGGTGCATCAGCCATTTATATTGATGATTTAACCGAAGAATATGTGCGCGATTTTGTGTTCCCCATGTTTCGCGCCAATGCGATTTATGAAGGCGAATATCTTCTAGGTACATCTATTGCCCGCCCACTGATTTCCAAGCGCATGATTGAAATTGCCAATATCGAGGGTGCGGATGCGGTTGCGCATGGCGCAACGGGCAAAGGCAATGACCAAGTGCGTTTTGAGCTGGGTTTTTATGCGCTTAAACCTGATGTGAAAGTGATTGCACCATGGCGCGAATGGGATTTGAACTCACGGAATGATATGTTGGCATATTGCGATAAACACAACATCCCTGTTGAGCGCAAACGTGAAAATTCCAAATCACCGTATTCTATGGATGCCAACTTATTGCATATTTCTTATGAAGGTTATGATTTGGAAGACCCTTGGGTTGCGCCAAATGAAGATATGTGGCGCTGGTCAGTCTCGCCTGAAAATGCGCCAGATACGCCTGAAGAAATTGAATTGACCTACAAAGGTGGTGATATTGTTGCCATCAATGGCAAAAGCATGACCCCTGCGGAAGTGTTGCGTGAGTTGAATCGCGTGGGTGGTAAACACGGTATTGGTCGTATCGACATTGTGGAAAATCGTTATGTGGGTATGAAATCACGTGGTTGTTATGAAACACCAGGCGGCACGATTATGCTCAAAGCGCACCGAGCGATTGAGAGCATTACCTTGGATAGAGAAGCAGCTCATTTGAAAGATGAATTGATGCCACGGTATGCCAAACTGATTTACAATGGTTATTGGTTTGCCCCTGAAACACGCATGATGCAATCGGCGATTGATGCATCCCAAGTCACCGTGAATGGCGATGTTCGCCTGAAATTGTATAAAGGTAATGTGATGGTGCTTGGTCGCCGCTCGGATAATTCATTGTTTGATGAGCGTTTATGCACATTTGAAGATGATGAAGGCGCGTATAACCAAAAAGATGCGGATGGTTTCATTAAATTAAATGCGTTACGTTTACGCATGAATCAATTGGCAGGCAAATAATCATGGCTGAACAAACCTTCGCTAAACCTATTCGAATTTTACATAGCTTGTTTGCACTGGCTGTGATTGCACAACTTAGCGTGGGTCATTTGATGACTGTGCCTGAAGTTGAAAAATTAGCAGAGCAGCATACGTCCATGCATTTGGTGACACCTGCATTTGCGCATGAAAGTCATGAAGCACCTGTGTTGAATGCGGGCGGCAGTGTGGAAGAAAGCTTGGGTTTTGAAGTGCATGAACTCTTGGGTTTATTCATTGCTGGATTGATGGTGATTCGCATTTTGTTGGCGATGACATCGTTGCCAGGTGCAAACTGGCGCGAGTTGTTTCCATGGATGTTTGCGGATGGGCGCAAACAGTTGGCGAATGAATTATCCACGCAAATGAGCGGTTGGATGAAATTGAGACTTGCACCACCTGAAGATGGGGAAGCGGTGGCGCGTAGTGTGCATGGTTTTATCCTTATCGCGACAAGCATCATGGCATTATCAGGTACCCGCCTTTATTTTGGTTGGAGCACCACAGCCCCACAAACTGATGCAGTGGAAGCGATTGCGGAAATTCATGAAACAGTGGTTGTGATTCTACAAGCCTTATTGGCGTTGCATATTGGGGCAGTGGTGCTGCATCAAATGCAGGGGCATAATATTCTGGCTAAAATTAAACCTTAACTTTTATTCAATAGAAGTAAGATTTTATTGAATGTTTGTCTGCGCTCACCGAGTGCACCAAAGATTTCAAGGTCGATAGACTCAATATCTTTCATGGCTTGTGGCACAAGGGTTAATGCTTTTTTGGTGAGTGATAATGAGCGCGCTCGCGCATCGGTTTTGCTTTGTTTGCGCAGCACCATTTTTCGCTCTTCAAGCTGGCGCACTGCTTTAGAAAATGCCATTTTATCAATGCCCATAAGTTGGCTCACTTGCGCTTGCGAGGGCTGTTTACCCTGCTCTTCAAACCATGCAATGGATGCCATCATGACAAATTGGGTGTGTGTAAATTGATGGGGTTTTAACACGGCATTCACCCGCTTAAACCATGCGTTATGCAGCTTCCAAAATTGAAAACCTACACTTTCTTGTGGTGTTTGTACGTCAAATATACTCATGAATGCTCCCTTACCTCACATACGCTTTTTAAGCCAATCAAAGCATTTGGCAAACCTTTTTTAATGCCATTGCCAATCAGTTTACCAAATATGGGGCTAAGCAAACCTTGAAAGCGGACGGTGTGAGTTACCCACGTTCCCTTTTCATTGGGTGCAAGCTGATGCTCAAATATCAACCTACAAAGTGGCAACTTGGTTTCAGTCGTAAAAGATTGGTCTTGGCTCACGTCGGTGAGCATGAATCGGCTTTTTGGACCATGTATGGGTGCTAGTGTTCCCGATGTTCCTACGCAGAAATTACCTTCTAAACTTGAATCTAACACATCTTTATCCCAAGTATTCCAATGGCTAACATCCTGATATTGTTTAAAAATGACATCAGGTGAGGTGTTGATTTGCATGTTTTGTTCTATAATCATGCGACATAAGGTAAATTAGTTTACTTTTAAGTCAAATAAAACCCGTTATGTGTCAGGTGGGTTATGACATATTCGAGCTGTCTTTTATATTTGTTGCCTTCCAGTAGAAATAGCTCCCGACAGCAGTACCAATAAGAGGAGCAAGTGCGACAATCAAGATATTATCTTTTGTTAGTTGAAGGCTAAGCAGAGATATAGAGATTTCGATGACCAGTGTTGTAATTAAATATACTGGATATATTGGCTTGCTGTTTTTACGTCGGTTTCCTGCTAAGCCAGCAGGGATTATCCAGATAAAGCTCCATGTAAACAGGGCAATTGTTAATGAAACCAAGTCATCCATTATTTGTGCGTAAGCATTTGCTGAATGGCGTAACCCGAAACCATAAAACCAAAGATATTGGGTAGGTAAGAAATGGTGCCATTGGTAGCGCGAGGTCTGGCGTCAGGTTCACCCGGGATAGGTCCATGGGGCAAAGCATTGATGGCTTTTTCCGATGAGAAAATCACAGGATATTTGAGATTGCCGCCAAGTTTTTTTAAGCGACCACGCAATGTGCGGGCAAGACCACAAGTATGTGTTTTATTCAGTGTGGTGACTTCAGCTTTGCTCACATCCACTCGCCCTCCTGCACCAAGTGCGGAAACAATAGGGATGCCCGCTTGTTGGCAGGCATAGACAAGGGCTGCTTTGCATACCACAGAATCAATGCAATCCAACACATAGTCGGGTTGATACTTAGTAAGTAAGGCATCTACATTTTCAGGATGAATAAAATCATCGTGGATATTGATATGCACATCAGGGTTGATGCTGGCGATGCGCTTGGCTGCAACATCTGTTTTTTTCTCACCCACATTGGATTGCTGGGTAATCAGTTGCCTATTTAAGTTGGATAAACCGACCACATCATGGTCAAGCAAGGTCAGTTTGCCAATGCCAATGCGCGCCATGGCTTCGGTTGCTGCGCCACCCACACCACCAAGCCCTGCAATCAATACATGTTTACTGGCAAGCAAATCTACACCTTCTTTGCCAATCAAGATTTCTGTACGTTCATAAAATGGATTGCTCATAGTTTAAATAAATCCTTGGCATGTTGGCTGCATATATTTAATACATCTTCAGCACTATGCCCGCCTAATTTCGCCACGATATTGGCAACCACAATTAACTCTTTGGGCTCGTTGCGCGCATCTTTGCCCAAACCATCGGGGGCATCTGTTTCCAACAAAAGATGTTCTAAAGGAAGTTGGCTTAACAAGCTTTTGGTTTTATCTGTATCGGCTTTTAATAAACGTGTGCCAATACCGATTTTAAACCCCAGTTTTATAAAAGCTTGGGCTTGTTGGATATTGCCTGCAAAACCATGAATGACACCGCGCAAACCTGAATGTTTTGCCAGTAATTCCGTAACCAAATGATGGGCTTGCACGCTATGAATCATCACAGGTAAATCGTGTTTGGCTGCCAAACCAAGTTGGGCTTCAAACCAATAGCTTTGTTGCTTGATGTCGGGTTTATTGGGGGATAAGTCTAAGCCGCATTCGCCCACTGCCACAGCATCATCGAGCAAGTCATCCAGTTGCTCTAAATGTTCTTCGGTGTGTAAATCACAAAACCACGGGTGGATGCCGTAAGCCAAATAAATATTGGGATACTTTTGTTCCAAGGTTTGTTGCTGTTCCCAAGCATGAAAGGCGGTGCCGGGAACAATAAACGTATCAATGCCCGCTTGCATGGCTTGTTGCAGCACATGGGTTAAATCATCGGCAAATGCTTTGTGATCAAGATGACAATGGCTATCCACCCAAGACATGGAATTAACCTTTACGCTGAATCCAAATCAGCGTGGCAATACCTGCAATAATCATGGCAGAGGACTGCAGCATACCCATGGTGATGTTGGCAAAGATGAAACCAAGTTGGGCATCGGGTTCGCGGAAGTTTTCGCAGAAAATACGAGCCGCAGCATAACCAAGCAAAAAGATGGCAATGCGTGTGCCGCTTTTCCAAGATTTTTTGCGTGTAAACCATAAAATAAAAAACAATAAAATGCCTTCCAAAGCTAATTCATACAGTTGGCTAGGGTGACGTGGTAAGTTGCCAGCATGAGGGAAAATCATTGCCCAAGGCACTTGGTTCACATCGGTAATACGACCCCAAAGTTCACCATTGATAAAGTTGCCAAAGCGACCAAAGGCAAGACCAAGTGGTGCAACCACGGCAAAGTTATCCAGCAGTTTCAAATAAAGTAAATTGTTTTTGGAGCAATACCACCAACCCGCAATCACTGAGCCTAAGAAACCACCATGAAATGACATGCCACCATTCCACACATAAAACACTTTGATGGGATTATCCAAATAAAAGGAAGGATTGTAGAACAAGACATACCAAATCCGACCACCCAAAATCACGCCAAGGATGAGAAAGGTAAATAGATTCTCAAATTGTTCGGGCTGAACAGCAGTGCCCCAAAGCTTTTGTTCTTTGAGTTGAATTTGAACTAACTTCCAAGCTGAAGCAAAAGCAAAGACATACATTAAGCCATACCAATGGATGGCGATTGGCCCGAGCTGCAGGGCAACAGGGTCAATCTGCGGGGCTAACATAGCTTTACCAAACCATCCAAAGAAGAATGCTGCCTAAAATCACACGGTAAATGACAAAAGGGCCCATGCCAATTTTATTTAGGTATTTGAGAAAGTAGTGAATACAAATGTATGCTGAAACCACAGACACAATATAACCAAGAAGTAAGGTATCTAATCCTGCTGCTTGGTTGGGTTGTTCAATCCAGTCCTTAATTTTTAAGCCGCCTGCTAAAAAGATGACGGGAATAGAAAGCAGGAATGAGAAGCGAGCAGCCGCTTCACGAGTATAACCCAATAACAGTGCACCAGTCATGGTGATACCTGACCGAGAAGTGCCAGGAATAAGCGCTAACGCCTGCAACAAACCCACAATAAGTGCATCATTCAAACGCCAATCTTTATTGTGGCGTTTTTGTTTGCCCGTTTTATCCGAGAGCCAGAGCAGTAAACCAAAACCAATTGATGCCCAGCCAATCACGGTCACTGAGCGCAAGTCATGCTCAATATAATCTTTGAATGCTAAACCAATAATGCCGACAGGGATGGTGGCAATTAAAATCATCCATGCCATTTGCCCATCTTTATCTGCTTTCCAATTGCGTTGCTGTATGGTGGTGCTAAGCCCAGAACCCATAAGCGCCAAATCACTGCGAAAATAATAAATAATCGCGGTTAATGTGCCCCAGTGCACCATGCAATCAAAGGCTAAACCTTGGTCTTGCCAAGTGGAGACCAATGGTACCAATGCTAAATGTGCAGAGGATGAAATGGGAAGAAATTCAGTTAAACCTTGGATAAGACCAAGCACGATGGCTTGGAATGCGCTTAAAGACTCACTCATGCTTGGCGGCGTTGTTGCACAGCTTTGGCTAAAGTTTCTAACATTGGTTCAGTATCTTGCCATGACACGCAGGCATCGGTAATGCTCACACCATATTTGAGTGGTGTATCAGGCACATTGTTTTGTCTACCCTCATTCAAATGGCTTTCAATCATCACACCTTTGATACTATGGTTACTTGTCGCGATTTGTGCAGCTACATCATGACTCACGTCAATTTGACGTTTGTGTTGTTTGAGCGAATTGGCATGAGAAAAATCAATCATCACACCTGAATCAATGTTTGCAGATTCAAGCTTTTCAACGGCGTGAGCCACACTTGCCGTATCATAATTGGGCTTATCATTGCCACCACGAAGAATAATATGGCAATCTTCATTGCCGCGGGTTTCAAAAATTGCAGACTTGCCTTCTTTGGTCAGCGATAAAAAGTGGTGGGGGTGAGAGGCGGCACCAATGGCATCAATGGCAATACTAAATCCACCATTGGTGCTATTTTTAAAACCAATGGGGCAGGAAATACCCGATGCTAACTCCCTATGCCCTTGGCTTTCAGTGGTGCGTGCACCAATCGCACCCCAACTTACCAAATCGGCAACATATTGGGGTGTAATTAAGTCTAAAAACTCGGTGCCAGCAGGTACACCCATATTATTAATATCCAATAAAAGCTTCCGTGCCTTGCGAATGCCTGTGTTAATATCAAAGGAGTCATTCAAATGGGGGTCGTTAATCAAACCTTTCCAACCGACGGTGGTCCGTGGTTTTTCAAAATACACGCGCATGATTATTAATAAATCATCTGCATATTTTTCACGGGCTTGTTGAATCAGTTTAGCATATTCAAGGGCAGCCTTGGTATCATGAATGGAGCAAGGGCCGACAATGACCAGCAAACGGTCATCTTCACCATGTAAAATACGGTGGGTAGCTTGGCGCGTTTCAAAAATGGTTTTTGCGGCAATATCGGTAATGGGATATTCCGAGTGAACTTCCAAAGGTGAGCTTACTTCACGTAAGCTGGTAATTCTAAGGTCATCGGTGAGGTGGGATGCAGACACTGTTCTCTCTCCTTAGCGCAAAAGCCATGAAATCATTCCATCCATTTCCATGGACAAGGCGCATGGTATCGTTTTTTCTACAAAGTTCACGACATGGATAATAAACACGTTTCCAGTGACATAAGTAACGAAGTGAAACCGACCTCAAAAAGCTTGCCAAAATAGTGCATTGTTGTAAGCCCAATAGCCGCCATAACTTAGGTTAAAAAAGTGTAGTTATACACAGTGTTCTGTGGATAAGTTGTGAGTTGAAATTGTATAAAACCACTACAAATTGTGTCTTGCCAAGCTTCCAACCCCAAGATATGGTATCGCACAGTTAGGCGTCACATGAAAGAAAATTCATTTAAAATTCATGTTTAGCGCCAGGGGAGTGCATTTTATGAGCCAGGTTCAGCCGAAAAAACCACAGCCAGTTAGCATTGATTCAGGCGTGGGTATTAATGATGTTACATTGCAGCCAGCCAGCGAAGATATTTGGGATAAAAAGTATCGATTAAAGGATAAAAATGGCAACGCAGTGGATGCCAATGTTGCCGACACTTACAAACGCGTGGCGAAAGCATTGTCCGACGTGGAAGACGAAGACAAACGCGAATTTTGGAGCAATCGATTTACATGGGCACTCGCCAATGGCGCGATTCCCGCAGGGCGCATCATGTCCAATGCAGGGGCTGAAGCGCACAAACCTGCAACCTCAACCATCAACTGCACCGTATCTGGCGTGATTCCTGATTCTATGGATGGTATTTTATCCATGGTCAAAGAAGCGGGCTTAACCCTGAAAGCGGGTTGTGGCATTGGTTATGAGTTTTCCACACTTCGCCCCAAAGGTGCATATGTGTCGGGTGCAGGCGCATACACTTCGGGTCCATTATCGTTTATGGATATTTATGATAAAATGTGTTTCACCGTATCTTCTGCGGGTGGTCGCCGTGGCGCACAAATGGGTACATTTGATATTTCACATCCTGATGTTACCGATTTCATCAAAGCCAAACGTGAAGACGGTCGTTTGCGTCAGTTCAATTTATCTTGCCTGATTACCCGCGATTTTATGCAAGCCGTGAAAGAGGATGCAGATTGGGATTTGGTGTTCCCAGCAACCAAAGATGAGCTGGCAAATGATGATATGCGTATTATTTTTAGACGCGTGGCAAACCCGCCAGAAAACGCAAAAAAAGATGACCGTGGCTTTACCGCTTGCCGTGTTTATAAAACCATCAAAGCGCGCCGTTTGTGGGATGTTATTATGTCATCTACTTATGATTATGCTGAGCCTGGTTTTATCTTGATTGATGAAGTGAATGATTTGAACAACAACTGGTTCTGCGAAGATATTCGTGCCACCAACCCATGTGGTGAGCAGCCTTTGCCGCCGTACGGTGCATGTTTGCTAGGCTCGGTAAACCTCACCAAATTTGTGCGCGAGCCATTCACTGAAAATGCCTATTTTGATTGGGATATGTACCGTGAAGTGGTGTCAGTGTTCACCCGCATGTTGGATAATGTGGTGGACATCAATGGTTTGCCTTTGGAGCAACAACGCCAAGCGATTTTAGACAAACGCCGTCATGGCATGGGTTTCTTGGGTCTTGGTTCAACATTGACCATGCTTCGCACCAAATATGGTTCTGAAGCATCATTGGAGTTCACTGAAAAAGTTGCCTATGAAATGGCAAAAACTGGTTTTGATGTGGGTCTGCAATTAGCCGAAGAAAAAGGTGCAGCACCCATCATGGAGCAAGACTTTGAAGTGACCGCGGATATGTTGTTTAAACGTCCTGCGATGGCAAAAGATGGCATCAAGGTTGGCGATAAAGTCAAAGGCAAAGTGCTTTGGGCCAAATATTCCAATTACATGCAAAAATTTAAAGATTCGGGTGACCAAGAACTGTTGGATGCTTTGATTGAGAAAGGAAGCCGCTTTACGCATCATTCATCCATTGCGCCAACGGGCACAATTTCATTGTCATTGGCGAACAATGCATCCAATGGTATTGAGCCATCTTTTGCCCACCATTATGCGCGTAATGTGATTCGTGAGGGTAAAAAATCCAAAGAGAAAGTGGATGTTTTTTCTTATGAATTATTGGCTTACCGCGAAATGATTAATGCAGATGCCATGCCGTTTAGCACTGAAGAAGCAACCAAGTTGCCTGAGTATTTTATCTCAGCTGATGCGGTAACACCAACCCAACATGTGGACATCCAAGCCGCAGCACAAGTTTGGGTGGATTCGTCCATCTCCAAAACGGCTAATGTGCCAACTGATTTTCCTTATGAAGATTTCAAAAATATTTATATGTATGCCTTTGATAAGGGTTTGAAAGGTTGCACCACTTTCCGCTTTAACCCTGAAGTGTTCCAAGGTGTGTTGGTGAAAGAAGAAGATTTGGAAAACACCACATACAAATTTACATTGGATGATGGCACGGTGGTGGAAGCCAAAGGTAATGAAGAAATCGAATATGATGGTGAAATGCACACAGCAGCTAATCTGTTCGACGCACTTAAAGAAGGGTATTACGGTAAGTTTTAGTGAAGCGTACTCCTCTTTTGTCACCTTGTAGCGATTTAACATTGTCGCCGCGCTCTGGAACAAAATTGAAGCACACTTTAAGAAATAATATTACATGGGCAGAATTAAAATTTCCGCCAATCAATCTGTGGGTGATGGCATCCTTGTCTTATGACATGCCATCAGAAGGGGCAACCGCCCACATTCACCGGAGGCAACGCCCGGGGTTGGATGCAGTTCGTCGTGATACGAATAGCAGAAAGCCAAACGCGCTGCATAAATTACACCGCAGGTTAGAATCATTGTTAGCCGTGCGTGGAGGAAAAGTATGAGCATCAAAATCGAAAGTAAAATCACTGCCTATGAAGTGGCGAAACCTGAAGATGAAACAGCCAAAAAAGAAAGTAATGTGGCATCGATTGCACCATTGCTGGAGCGTGATGAAATTTTAGTTGGTCAAACCTACAAAATCAAAACGCCGCATTCAGAACATGCTATGTATATCACCATCAATGATGTGATTGTGAATCAAGGCGAAGAAAGTGAGCATCGCCGTCCGTTTGAGATTTTCATCAACACCAAAAACATGGAACATTTCATGTGGATTGTGACGTTAACGCGTATTATTTCTGCGATTTTCCGCAAAGGTGGCGACATTACATTCTTGGT
>CAMZLX010000111.1 GCA_947311795.1 uncultured Zetaproteobacteria bacterium | reverse complement strand
TATCGAAATGTTCTACAACAGTTGCAGAGCACATTCATATTTGGGCTATCTTAGTCCCAATGAATATGAAAGTGTTCAGCAAACGCTGCCACAAGCAGCATAACCCTTTTCGATGTCTATACTTTTACTGGACCACTACAACTTAGTCCTTCAAAATGAAAGTGATTTTTAAATTTACACTATAGCTCTTTATTTTTCCATTCTTAACGCTCATAGATTGATCTTTAACCCAAACACCTGAAACATTTTCAATCGTTTTACAAGCTCTTTTAACACCCTTTTCTATAGCATCATCAAAACTCTTTTCCGAATATGCGATTACTTCAGTAACTTTTGCAATTGACATTATTACACCTTCCACTTTTATATTTTAATTTAAAGCCAAGCATAAATGCTTCACCTAGAGTAAACATCACTGATTACCCTTCACATGTCAAATAGTTAGCAACATTTATTTATCGTCACCCTAATAGATTTTAAAAACATTTAGCGGCACATCATCACCCAGCAAAGCCATTGGTATCATCAACAATTTATCCACGGCTGAAGTGCTTAGAATGTTGAAGACCAACCATCCTCATGCAGAAACCCGCAACTATATCGTAAAACTGCTTGATGCACGTAAGCAGTTTGTAAGCCTTTAAATCTTCTATATTGGTTAACAAATGTCTTATAACTTGCACATGTTTCATCAATTCACTAGACTTGTTCCATAAGTTGTACATGTGAGATATTGATATGCAAGTGGTAAACTTTACAGAAGCACGAAACAACCTAAAACGCCTGCTTGATGATGTGGTCGATGATGCTGACTATACCATCATCAACCGCCGAGACAGTGCCGATGCAGTGGTCATGGGTTTTGATTATTTTAATGGCATCATGGAAACTCTTCACCTCTTAGAGTCCCCTGCCAATGCCAAACACCTGATGGAAAGCATCCAGCAATACCGCGAAGGAAAAGCCAAAACCAAAGATTTGCTTGATGACTAAGCAACTCGCTTGGACAAACCATGCATGGCAAGATTATGTGTGGTGGCAACGCCAAGACCGTAAAACCCTGAAACGCATCAACACCCTTATCAAAGATGTGCAAAGAAATCATTTCACAGGCATTGGAAAACCTGAACCGCTTAAAGGCAGCTTATCGGGCTTTTGGTCAAGGCGAATCGATGATACCAATCGCTTGGTTTATGCCGTTGATGATGCCTACATCACCATCCTTTCCTGCCGTAAGCACTATTAGTTACTGTTCCCAATTTATACAACTCATCATTGAGAGAGAGTAAACTCTCCCCGATTTCCATTCGTATCTGACCTCTATTGCTTGTAAACAATGAGTTAGACGTTATCTGAAAACCTGGATTTGTAATCATTGTAAACATGCAGTAATCGACCTCCTGACGGGGGTGAAGTATGGCACTTGCAACGCTTCTACATTATACTTATACAACAAACCCAAAAGCTATTATCATCTTTTTTAGTTTTATAGTGAGTTCTATCGGTTTCGAACTTATCTATGAGCGGTGGGTTCGCGGGCATTTCTTTCACCGCCAATACCAAGACAAATCATCCAACCAATAAAGGCATAGGGCACTCAAGCATCATGGCAATAAAACGCATGGTTTCCACTTCTTCAGGGTGAACCACGCCATCACTTAACACACAATAAACAACTGCCTGAAGCAAACGTTTTTTATCCGCAAATGAACATAGGTTAAGCTTTTTCAAACCCTTAACGACTTCAGCCAAACTTGGTTCTAATGTTACCTTAATATGATAACCAGGAAACAATTCGCCAAGTGCTTCTTTTTGAATACGTTTGCTTGTTTGAGCCTTGCATTGGAGACAAACCATAAAAAGAAGTGCTGCAACCTCATATTTCAAACTTTCGATGGCGATAAACTTATCACCACGCTGCTTTTCATCATGATTGACAACGTTCACAATGCTTTGATGCAATAAGTATTCAAATAAACTTAATTTTCTATTGGCTTCAATCAGTTGTTTTAATGTATTTAAAAACAAACGCCTTTGCTCACCTTGAATCATGGATAACTGCGGTAAAACCATATCCAACAGTGGTAGGCGAAGGTTAACATCCACCTTTGGCATCATCTGTTGTAAGCGGATAAGTTCACGCAAGACTTGAGAGCTATCATTGCGGCTAACCGTGGCTAATTGCGTGCGCTGAATATCTTTATCTTCATCCAGAAGTAATAAATAACACATCGATTTCGCCATCTCTTCTTCAAACAATCGCTCACGCACATCTTCAGGTATTTTGGCTAAAATATGTTGCGCGGCTGACAAATGGTTCGTAGTCGGCTCACCAATACTTTGCATCACCGAGTCAACCTGAGTTTGTAATTGTTCAGCACTGGGCGGTGGCGCAAACATCATGTTTGCTTGCTCAAGGTTACGTGCGCGCACAGCGGATTCTTGTAGTTTAGGTATCTTACCACGAAACCTTGGGTCAATACGTTTGATTCGTGCAACAAGTGGCGGATGTGTTGCCCACCAATTGCTTTGCCACCACGATTGTAGCGCATCACCAAAAAACAAATGACTCACCTGCTGCACTTCGGGCAAACGCAAACGAGAGCCTGCCTTATAACCACCCATCACCTTGAGCGCACCTGCAATACCTTCAGGGTTTCGTGTAAATTGCACTGCCGATGCATCAGCCAAATACTCTCGTTGCCGCGACATGGCAGCCTTAATCATATCTGCTGCCAACATACCAATCAGCCCAATGGCAAAAAACAAAACACCTGACAACATCAATGCAGGATGCGAGCCACCTTTATAATTGGAGTGGGATATGGTATTTCGTCCTGCAATCATCACAATACCAACATCTGAAATCATGGTGATGCCATGCAAAAGCCCCATCATTTTCATTTTGAGCAACGTATCCCCATGCAAAAGATGACTAAACTCATGCGCAATCACACCCTGCATTTCATCGCGGTTTAACATATCCATCGCGCCACGCGTGACAGCAATGGCTGTATCTTGGTAAGCATAACCTGAGGCAAAAGCATTGATACCCTGCTGCTCCAAAATAAATATGGCTGGTGTAGGCACACCCGATGCCACCGCCATTTCTTCAATAATATTCCGCAACTGCCGCTCTTGTGGGTCATTGCTTTTGCTTAAGCGCGTGCCACCAAGCATTTGGGCAATGGCAATGCCGCCACCTTTTTTAAGCTGATAAATTTTATACCAACTGCCTGCGAGAATGAACACAGATGCAGCTAACGAGACATACAAAAAGCGCTGCCACTGCCAAAATTGTTGTGGCGATTCAAAGTCTCGCCAAAATGCAGGGAGTATATAAAAAGATACGGTAACTGCTGCATACACAGCCAAAGTAATTGCCAATAATGCCACCGCAAATAACACATATAACCAAAACGTATTCCGCTTGGCATTGGCTTTGTATTGGAAAAAATCCATAGGGTTTAAAAAGAGGTTAGAACTTCACCTGTACCGGTTGGGCTTGCTCAGGGTTGGTCAGCTCAAAATAAACTGCTTCATCAAAGTTAAACATATTGGCAATCAATACATCAGGAAACAATTGGCGCTGTGTATTGTACGCCATCACATCATCATTGTATCGTTGGCGGGCAAATGCCACACGATTTTCAGTGGACACCAACTCTTCTTGCAACTGGGCAATCGTTTCATTGGCTTTAAGCTCAGGGTATGCTTCCGTTAACGCATTAAAATTAAGCATAGCACCGCCCAAAGCCGATTCAGCAGCCACAAAAGATTGCATAGCTTTCGTGTTCGCAGGGTCGCGTTTTGCAGCTTTCATGGCAGATGCAGCCGCATTCCGTGCAGAAATTACTGCATCTAAAGTCTCACGCTCATGGGATAAATATGCTTTTGCTGCTTCCACTAAATTAGGGATAAGGTCATACCGTCGATTAAGCTGCACATCAATTTGTGAAAATCCGTTTTTGAACAAGTTTTTCAGTGATACCAATCGGTTATACATCACAACAAACCAAACAATTAGCAAAACAATAATACCCAATAAAATCAATAAAAATGTACTTAATGTCATCTCAAAGCTCCCCTACCTCTGGCAAGATAACAGCATTGTTCATCACTGACAAATATGACCCAGCCCACAATTTTATTTTTAACGCATATCAAAATTTGCAACATTTATCACTGCATTTGATGCCCTTTTTTTCTATTGTCCAACATCAACCCTAAAACTTGTGCGGCTAAATTGATTTGACATATCATTATTACATAATATGTTTATGCGCTAAATTCACACGTAGGGAGGAGAGTTTATGGCACGGGTAGTCATTCTAGGGGCTGGTATTTCAGGTCACACAGCAGCACGATATTTAAACAAATCTTTGGGTAAGAAGCATGAAATCATTATGGTTTCTCCCAACGCAAACTGGAACTGGGTTCCTTCAAACATTTGGGTCGGCGTCGGTCAAATGAAAGAGGAAGATGTCACTTTCGACCTTGCCGACGTTTATAAAAGAAAAACCAATGTCGATTTTAGACAAGCCAAAGCGCTATCCATTCATCCAGATGGCGGCAAAGACAGCGAGAAACCTTTTGTTACCGTAGAATACACATTGGAAGGTAAAGCTGGCGAGCAAGAAAACATCGAATATGATTATTTAATCAATGCAACAGGGCCAAAACTAAACTTTGGTGCCACTGAAGGGTTAGGTCCTGACCATGGTCACACCGTGTCAGTTTGTACACCAAGCCATGCCATCGAAGCCAGTGAAAAACTTCAAGCAACCATTGAATCCATGCGCGAAGGCAAGGAATGTACCATTGTCATCGGAACTGGGCACGGCATGTGCACATGCCAAGGTGCTGCATTTGAGTATATCTATAACGTTGAACATGTACTTAAAGATGCTGGCGTTCGTGATAAAGCTCGCATCGTCTGGTTAAGCAATGAATATGAGCTTGGTGATTTTGGTATGGGCGGCGTGCATATCAAGCGTGGTGGTTACATCACCAATGGTAAAACATTTGCTGAATCATTGATGGTAGAGCGCGATATTGAATGGATTACACGTGCGCATGTATCTAAAGTTGAAGCAGGTAAAATTCATTATGAAACGCTAGATGGCACAACCCATGAAATCGAATTTGATTTCTCCATGTTGATTCCACCATTTGCGGGTGTTGGTTTGCAAGCATTCGATAAAGATGGCGAAGACATTACCAGCGATATTTTCGCGCCCAATGGTTTCATGAAAGTTGATGCTGACTACACACCTCGCCCATATGAAGAATGGAGTGCAGGCGATTGGCCAAAACATTATCAAACACCTTCGCACAAAAATATATTTGCCATTGGTATCGCTTTTGCGCCACCACATTTAATTAGTAAACCCATGCAAAGCGCAAATGGTACACCGATTAACCCTACGCCCCCGC
Source organism: uncultured Zetaproteobacteria bacterium (assembly GCA_947311795.1). Taxonomy (GTDB): domain Bacteria; phylum Pseudomonadota; class Zetaproteobacteria; order Mariprofundales; family Mariprofundaceae; genus Ghiorsea. The sequence goes on along the minus strand of CAMZLX010000111.1, from coordinate 27,798 downwards.
GTACGGGCATGCCTTCTGCAGCAATGGCGATCGCTGTGGCAAACAGCGTGAGCGATATGATTAAGAAAGGTGCTGAAGAACCAACGCATCATGCATCTATGGCTGAAATGGGTGCAGCTTGTGTTGCATCAACTGGCGCAAGCATGTTTAAAGGTGGCGCTGCAACCATGACAGTTTATCCTGTAGTTCCTGATTTTGAAAAATACCCTGAACATGGTCGTGATATTGAACTCACCACTGGTGAAATTGGTTTGGCTGGACATTGGATAAAATCCCTTCTCCATCACACCTTTATTTATCAAGCCAAGATGAAACCTGGCTGGTCAATTTTACCAGACTAAGTTTATAATCTATTAAAAATTATCCAGGAGATTCACATGACCAGAAAAGCAATCAATAAAGAACCTTATCAACAAGCTTATTACCCACCAGCACCAACAGGTTGGACGCGCTACATGCGGACATCATGGCTTTGGCAAGGTGTACGTTTTTTAGTGCTCAACTTCAAAATGCTTAAGCTAATGATGAAGTCTCACCACTAAAATAAATCCACCAACACATCACGGGCATAACTTTCAACCCAGTGGTGTGTTGGTATTTTTTTGCATCGCACTGCTTCAACCGTGGTATTAACCACTCCTTTCACCCTCTTCCCTCTAAAATACTATCGCCATATATTGCTTTCAAAGCATAGCACAGTAGCTTTGCTGACCTATTGATTTTGGAGTAACAGATGAGTGTTGAAGATTTAATTTCGGGTTTTAGAACCCGTGCCGAAGATTATAGCAGCCGATTAGATTCGCTGCGGAGGTCACTTTGACCTTGAAAGCAAGGTTGAAAAGCTCAAAGAATTAGACGCACGCACAGAAGACCCAACATTGTGGGATAATCCTGATGAGGCGCAAAAGCTTATGCAGGAAAAAACATCGCTAGAGCGCACTATCAATGGTTTCAACAAAACATTAAGCACACTTGAAGATGCATCCATGTTGTTTGAAATGGGCATGGAAGAAGGCGACCAAGACAGCAAACTTGAGGCTGTGACCGAAATTGACCAAGTACAAAAAGATATAGAAGCGTTTGAACTGGCTCAAATGTTGGGTGGTGAAACCGATGCTGAATCGGCATTCTTAGACATCAACTCAGGCTCAGGTGGCACAGAAGCCCAAGACTGGGCTGAAATGTTACTCCGCATGTATCTGCGCTGGGCAGAACGCAAAGGTTACAAAACAGAACTTATCGAATGTACTGCTGGCGAAGAAGCTGGCATCAAATCGGCAACTGTGTCTATCAAAGGCGAATATGCTTATGGTTTTCTCAAAGCTGAAATTGGTGTGCATAGATTGGTACGAAAATCCCCTTTTGATTCGGGAAATCGCCGCCATACATCGTTTTCATCTGTGTTTGCCTTTCCTGATATTGATAAAGACATTGATATTGAGATTAACCCTGCAGATGTGCGCGTGGACACCTACCGCGCATCAGGTTCAGGTGGTCAGCATATCAACAAAACAGACTCTGCTGTGCGCATGACACATGAACCTTCAGGTGTAGTAGTACAATGTCAAAGTGATAGGTCGCAACATAAAAACCGTGACCATTGTTGGAAAATGTTGAAAGCACGTTTGTATGAGCTTGAAATTGAAAAACAACAAGCCGAAAAACAAGGTTTGGAAGACACCAAGTCGGACATTGGTTGGGGTCACCAAATTCGCTCGTATGTGCTTGATGCGTCGCGCATCAAAGATTTGCGCACAGGCATGGAAACCAGCAATACACAAAATTTCTTGGATGGTGATATTGATGATTTCATTGCTGCCAAATTGATGGGCATCAACAAAGGTGGCACAGATGACGATGAATAAATCTTTGGAAGAGATGATTAATGATGTGCAAACATTTAACACGGATAATGAAGATTACCGCTGTGGTACGGTTGCCCTTTTGGGTCGCCCAAATGTAGGTAAATCAACCTTGATGAACAAGATCATTGGCGCAAAAGTTGCGATTGTTACACCCAAACCCCAAACCACACGTCACAGGATATTGGGCATCCACAGTGATGAAAATGAACAAATTATCTTCGTGGACACACCCGGTATTCACAAGGGCTCACAGCAGTTGAATAGGAACATGGTAAAAGTGGCATACGCTGCAGCCGAAGAAGCAGATGTGTTGTGTATCATGCAAGATGCATCCAAACCTTTGGATAGAGGAACTATGGCTTTGATAGAACGCTTTGCTGAAGGGCATTTGGACAAACCGCGCATTCATGTCATCAATAAAATCGACCAGTCCAATAAAGACAGGTTATTGCCCCGCTTGCAAGAGGTGCAACAGCTAGACCCTGATGCGGTGGCTTATGTGCCAATTTCTGCGCGAAAAGGTTCACAAGTGGAGTCTTTGGTTAAAGAAATCAGCAAACATTTGCCCAAGAATCAACCCATGTATGACCCTGAATGGTTTACCGACCAAAGCCAGCGTCAAATGGCGGCAGAGTACGTGCGTGAGCAAGTCTTTTTGTCCATGTATCAGGAAATCCCCTTTCAGACGGCTGTGGACATTGAAGACTTTGAAGACTTGGGCGATAAAATCGAAATCACAGCTGTGATTATTGTGGGTGCAGAGCGGCATAAACCCATGTTGATTGGTAAACGTGGTGAATTGATGAAACATATTGGCATCAAAACACGCGAAGGATTAGAAGAGTTATTAGGTTGTAAAGTAAATCTGAAACTTTGGGTCAAAGTGCAAAAGGACTGGTTCAACAAACCCGGTATGCTTCACGACTTAGGGCTTTAAACGTCTTATGATGGAACAAAAGGATGATGCGTTGTTATTACGCGCCCTACCCTTTAGCGACTCATCTTTAATTCTACACCTTTTAACCAAAAACCATGGGCGCATTAGCCTTATGGCACGGGGTGCACGACGCACCAAAAGCCCTTATCGCGCTAGCCTTATGCCGTTGCATCACCTGAATATTCGATGGCGTGAACCCCGAACTGGTAGCATGGGTACATTGATTGAAGTTCAACGGTTAAAACCACTGCTTCAAGAGCAAAAAATGTTAGCCGGGCAAACACTACTCGCCAAAGCATCCATCTTATTTCCTGATGGTGTTCACGCTGGTTTTAATGAACTTTGGAATGCACTGCATACATTATCCCACAGACCTGAAGATTCAGGTGTAGCCGCAGCCATATGGTCCATGATGTTGGATGCAGGTTGGGTTGGCGATTTTGAGCACTGTTGGCAATGCTCTGAGATGATTCACTTATCAGAAGTTATGTTCTGGAAACATTCACATTTGTGTTGCGTTACCTGCGCTCAACACCAAGGACTAACCGTTTCCTCAGGTTGCCGCAAAAGTTTTCGCAACCATTTAACAAATTCAAACATACAACTGGCGGATAGTTACACCAACATATGGAATGAAATGATACGCTCAAGCTTTTCAGCGCATCAAATTAAGCATAATTAAGCACTCTTTCCTAAAATTTTATTCATCACCAATGCTGTTTTTTTAGCGGAATGGTTCATCATTTGTTTAAGAAGAAGCAAAGCTTCAGAATTAGCTTTTTGTATGTTTTGCATGGATTTTTTATCCAATACCAACAAATCCAATCCATTTGCCGCATAGACACCATAGGCATACTTTTTTCCTTCTTCCCGACGTACTTCCCCTAATACACCATTTTCACGACGCACTTCCAAAACAGTGGGTACGTCATCAACATTTACGGTTAACTCAGCTTCACCCGATAAAATTAAATAAAACTTTTTAGCTTCGTCACCTTCTCGAAACAACATATTATCCCGTTCAAGTTCAACCACTTCAAGATCTTTGGTCAGTATGTCCCGTACCGTTGAAGATAGTTTTCTAAATGCCGAATAACTAAACAAGAAACTTTTAAGCAGCCTCTCTTGCATCACCGTATAAACTCTAGACTTAAATGCTTCATCTGCATCAAATACTTGCTGCACAGCATTTAAATCTACACGAATTATTTCAGATTTTTCAGCTGTGTAAACGGATGCAAATCGTGTTTTTCCACGCATCGCACCGTATTCACCATAAAAATTACCTGCTATAAGTTTAGCAACCACCTTCATTTCATCATTTATTTTTTTACCAATAGATACTGAGCCTTTATTAATAAAATATAGGTCGTGAGGCGTGTCCCCAGCATGCATCATTTCAACACCTTGAGATACGTTCAGTAAATGTGAAGCTTGGTTTAATATACGTAAGTTTAGCGGGCTAACACCAGAAAGAATTGAGAATTTCTCAGCATTCAAAACTTCTTGAAACACCTTATTATTAACGCCGGAAAGCTCTAAAAAACCATCATCATTAATTCTTGCCATAACCTCACCTATCTTTCATTCGATAAAGCAGTCTAATCTATTTTAACCATTCCTCAAGGCTATCTTGGTCAAATTTAAAGCGGAAGCGTAGGTAAACACCTTTGCGTGCATACTCTGCTGCGGTGAAGTCTTGGTCATAAAAGCCAACAAAGTTGTAACCCAAGCTCATCCATAAGTCGTCCATCATGTTGAAACCAACAGCCAAACCAGCAGTTGCTTGATAGTTATGTAAATGACGAACACGTAATGTTGCAGCTTGCAATGTCAAGTCCCAATCTTCATTAAAGTCATAGATAAGTTGTGCACCTAGCAAGTCAGTCAAGCCTGACCATGAGCTTGTCGCAATAGTTTCATCTGTCCATTTAATACCATGGTTAAAGCGAACACGCCAAGCATCATAAGACTGCCAGTTTGCAGTCATATTATTGATATAACGTAAGCTTCTTGTACTCGTACCAGAACCTGTTTGTTCATTGCGGCGAACATCAAAACGTTCAAGCAAGATAAGCTGATCATACGATGGACGCCATGCAGCGCGTAATGATGCTTCAGAGCTCAATGTCGCCGCCGTGGAAGCCAAAACATCACGTTGCCAACGTAGCGTAAACTGTGCAGCCAAATTCTCATGAACATGACCTTGCAAACCTGTTGTCGCACCACGGTGTGTACTTAAATCACTGGTGCGATATTCCATACGGTTGGTCCAAAGCCAAGTACCTGGTTTATAATCAGCACCAACTGAATATGCAGTAAATGATTCACCACCAGTGACCACAGGTGCATTAAGATTAATTTGCGTAGGTGCTGTTGTTGTAAGCACTTTGGTTCTATCAATACTTGCACTGAACGAGAGCGCTTCATCAATTTTCCAAGTTTGTAATAAACCCGCATTGGCAAAGCTACGGTTGCCATTTTCGCTCAATTGCTTCTCATAACTGGTCGTCATTTGAGCACCATTCCAAGGTTGGGTATTTACACCAACACGTGTAGAAGATGTATCTTGTTTGTTGCCACGTGTCCACTCTTGGGTTGCATTTAACGTTGTTGTAGCTGTCACACGATAATCCGCACCAATACTTGTCCGTGTTGGATAATCCACACCATTCTCGGTTGCCAAAGCTTGTTCATGGTTAGCACGCACAGACAAACGGTTGGTTAATTTTTTCGTTGCCCCAACACTGGCTAGAGTTGAGCCTGTTTTATTACCAGCACCATCAATATCACGGTTCACACGAACGCCACCACGAACCTCTAATGATTCATCTAAGTTCTGTTTGTATGTCACGCTTCCCATATCACGTGTCGCACCTGTATTGCTTACTTTTTGGCGGAATACTTCACCATTAAAACTTGCGTCGTCATTTAAGCGATATTGTCCATCTGCACCAATCTTAGTTGTTGCATTCTCACTACCCAACTGCTGACCTAAACCAAAGTTGTCATCTTGCCTTCTTGCATAAGCTGTTCCGCTTAAAGTCTCGCCTGCCAAACGCGCTTCAACTTTCCAAGCTTGAGCATTCACATTGTTATTGGTACTGGTTGCAGCTTCGGCACGAATTTCAACTTGATCTGAAAGTTGAATCTTCGCATCTACTCCACTTAGAGTATCGCTTCCACCCAAGTGACCTTCAGACACAAATGTACCACCCAACTCAATATCTGTCGTTGGTTTCACATACACACGCCCACCAGCAACCGTGAATTGATCAGCTCTATCATCCGATTCATATTCAACACGAATCATGATTGGGTTCAAATCTACATCTTTGCTCAACACAGGTTGTTTAAACCAAATTGTACCCAAGGCATAATCAATATCATAATCAACATGACGTGTAAGCTGAGTTGATTTCAAAATAACTTCGCTTTTAAACCTATCCACAGTTTCAATGCGAATGGTTTCAGAATTGGTAATAATATTTTGACGGCTTAAACGGTATAACCCACTGATACCTTTACCCTGAATATCATCACGCACAGACGTGAGACTGGTTTGTGTCGCAAATGCTGAGAAACCAACCTTATCTTCATGCAATTCAGCTTTAACACCCGTAAATGTACGTGAATAACGTGTTAATTCTGTGGTTGTTAGCCCTGTATTATAATCACCAAACAATGCATAGAATCTATCCCGTTCAATTTTCAGGTATAATTTTTTACTACTTGTACCATCAAATTGTTGCTGTGTTGTATCACCATAAATCGTATACATGGAATTCGGATCAATATCACCAAAGCGGCTGTTTTTCTCAGCTGCATCTTTTGCCTGTGTATCATACGACATGGTAAGCAAGAAATCGTCAGAAACTTGACCTTTAGCATAGAATGCAATACGACCATCTTTATAAAGTCTGTCGGCTTCATTGGCTTGAGTCACAGGCTGAATTGCACCCGAAAGTTTATTGTAACCTACTGTACCTTCTGCGAAACCAACCAAAATCCAGTCGCGAACTTCAGGTTTAACATACACTTCAATCGTTTCCTGAATATCACCATAACCCAACACGATACGTTTCGTACCACTGGTACTTACAGGTGCCATTTCTACCCAACCATCTTTACTCACATGCACATCCACAGATGTTTCTTGAGCCAATGCAGACACTTCAGATAATTTTCTTGCCAGCAAATCACCACCCAATTGTTTGAGTTGTAGTGAACCATTGATAACCACGCCACGATTATCACTTACTTCAAGTTTAAAGCGAATTGGCGTTTTACCATCAGCAATATTATTTGCTGTTTCCGCGAGTTTGATTTTAGCAATTTTACCCGTGCGAACAACTTCAATCGTTTCATCATAACGCGCATTACCAAATGAATCCAAACCTTGAAGTTGCAATATATGTGTGCCTGTTTCTCCAAAATCAACACCAATAAAAGTATAAGTCGTTAATCCTGTTTTTGAATCTTCTGCTTTAAAACCAATACGTTCGCTAGATACTTTCTGACCATCAACCAAAAGTCGCATTTGTAACCTAGAGTCTAAAGCAACACGGACAGCCATAATTCTATTTGGCAAACTCTGCTCTGCTGATGGGTAAAGAAGGCCTTCTTTTCTACTTTGCTCTACATGAACAACCTCTTTTTCTTGATAATCCCAGTCATCTAATGCTTCACCATAAGCGTCTGCAACTTTATCTTGAAGTTCAAATGAGAAGTCATGAATCACTTTATCTGCACTTATTTTTAGAACTACACGACGATTAAGCTTACGACCCTGCCTTGTTTTATTGCTATAAATAGGCTGCGTAGGACCATGACCAATCGCAGTAACCAATTCATCCGCAAGATGTAATTTCTCTTTAAAGTATTGTGCTACATAATCAGCACGCGCTTGAGACAACACTGTGTTGTTCGCAAACTCATCTCTATGGTTTGGCGCAATACGAATATTATTGGTATGCCCTTCAACAATCAATTCACGAATCACAAGCCCTTGAAGTGATTGAATCAAATCATCCAGCTTATGTAATTCTTCTTCAGGCAGCACTGCTTTACGACTTGCAAAGTTTGTATTCAATGTAAATGAACGTTGGTCACGCAATTCTTCCAAGGTGTCTTTAATGTTTAATTTTGCAAGACCTGTGCGCCCTTTTTCAGTACCAGGGGAGGTAAAACGTGCATAAGCAACGGCTTGTTTTAAGCCCGATTCACCATCACCTTTTATTGCCAAGCGAATGTGCTGTGTATCTTTATCAGCATCCAGTTTCCAAGTAAGCCCTGCTGGTGTTGCCTCTGGCTCAATAGCCGCACCATCTACAGATGCTGTGCCCTCAACATAATTCCAACCTTTGGGTAACATATAGAAGCCATTCAAAGTGAATAGTTTCACTTCATCACTACGTTTGATGTCAACATCAGCCCAAACCAAACCTTCTTCTTCACTTAGTGCATGAATCACAGTCACTGGCATTTTATCAGGTGCACGTTCAACCAAACGGAAGTTTGCACGAACAAGCCCTCCTGCATTCACATCTGCAAATTGTGAGAAATTATTATCTGAAAAACGTGTTTGTGTAAGCGCAACTGCTTGGAAACGTTCATGGATAGTGATTTTATCCATCTGCACAACATGCCCACCAAGACGTAACCCATCAAAATGGTAACGTCCATCTTTATCGGTTACTGTGTTGCGACCATCTTCCATAAAGATCCGCACACCTTGCACACCTTTCTCATCATCATCTTGAAGTTCGTTCATATTTGTATCAACAAACACAACACCTGCAATATAGCCACGACTACGAATTAAATCTTCACGTATAACAACAGAAGCTTTGGAAACATTGGATTGCACAGCAACCGCTGCCATAGTGCCTGAAGCAAATGCAACATTCGTTGAAACACCAAGTTTTGCATTTGCCCCAACCACAACGGTATATACAAGTTTTCTTACTGAAGCTGCTGCAACCACACCAATATTAAAGCTAAGGTCTCTACCATTGCTAGCAATGGCTGGGTCAGCCACTGAAACGCCATCAAGCATTGTTGAACCTGCTTGATAGCGGAAGCCAAGCGGTAAAGTATCACTGATAATCGTTGCACTCGAAGCTGCTACAGCATTAACATTCTCAACACTAACCTGATACGTAACACGCTCTCCAATTGCAGCAGATGGTGTTAATGAAGTTTTCTGAACAAACAAATTCACACCTTTCGCATCCAAAGGAATATCAATATGTAATGGTGGACCTGCTACGATATTAAAAGTTGCACCACGCGAAGCAGGAACAAGTGCGTAAGAGCCACCAACTTGTGTTGCAGCAGTTGGCAATGCTTGGATTGATGCATCTGTAGCTTGCGATGGGAAGTTGTATCCCACAGGTGGTGTGATTTGTAATTGATAAGTACCCACATTCATAAAAGGGAACCGATACTTGCCTGGTGCAAAGTTATACACAGCACCTGAAGCATCTGTAACAGTGCCACCTGAAATAATCGTTGAAGGAAATGCGCTTACGCCATCATCACCAAACACGGTAGCAGGAAGACCTGTCGCAACATTAATAATAGTAATCGTCGCACCATCAATAGGTGTGCCTGTTGATGAATCAAACAAAATACCAAAAGGATCCACCAATGCAGCAGCTGCTACCGTTGTAATGGCGTCCAGCGGGTCTGTATATGTGGCAACTAGCTCCGTATCCACGCTGACCGAAACAACACTATTGTTGGGTGTTGCCGTTGTACTGCGAGTGGAAGCAACGCTACCCCTAAATTCACCTGTGTTTGGTCCTGTTTCTGTTAAAACAAGCGTTTCTGTATCACCACTAACATTGTCTGTTAGTGTAATGGTAACCGTTTGAACGGTTGTTGGGTCTGTATTTTGGTCGCCATCGGCAACTTGAATATAAATCGTTTGTCCTGCATGATAAACATCAGCAGGGGTATATACATTGGTTACGCTATTGAGATGCAGAAAGGTAATCACTGCAGGTGTGCGCACCACTACAACGGCTAGAGGAAATACGTCTACTGTCGCAGTTAACTGTGGCAAGTTTGAATTTAAAGTCGCTGTACTTGTAATCACCTGAGGTGCAACAAAAGCAGCATGAGCAATTGAAATTGGCAAGAAAACAAGCAAAGTCAGTAATGCTGAACGCAACATGCCAAACGCACCATCTACGAATGTAGATAGTGCGCCTTGCGCATATTGTTTGATGTTCAGCATCACTTCGCTTTACTTACTTAACGTTCTTACTGAACTGTTACTTGGAAAGTAACTTCTGCAGTAGCACCCGCTGCAACTACACCAGCAGCAGAGCCAGCATCGTTTACAGGCATACCACCATTCACTGTTGCCAATGGTGTCGTACCACCAACATCAACCGCAGCTACAGCATTCAATGTTGTAGAACCTGCCACATACGTCGTAAACGCTGGAACATCATCCACAATTTTCGCTGTCGACAATGCAGTACCACCTGCTGGCACTGTTACTGCGATATAGTATTCCAATACGTCACCAGTTACAGCAGTGACGCTGCCAGCCGTATCAAAGTATGTAGATGCACCAACTGTGGTACCAACCGCACCAGCCACACTGTTAGGATTGGTCACATTACGAACCAATTTGGTAAACGTTACAGAAGTAAGGTTTACACGAACAACATCAGAAGACGTTACTGCTGGATCTGTTACAGATGTCAATGTCGTTGTTACATCTGTAAAACCAGGGTTTGCGATGTTTGTAAAGGTACCAGCATTGGTAAGCACCATCAAAACATCAACTGTTTCAGCAATCAAATCACCAACTACAGGAGCTGTCGTCAATGGCGTAGTTAACGTTATAGTTGAGCTACCTGTTGCATTATCAACAACACTAGCAATTGTGTATGGAACACCACCAATAACAACAGTATCACCAGCAGTTAAACCATTCACTTGACCATTATTTACACCATCAGATGGAACTGTAAGCACTGTATCACCGATTGCTGCATTCGCACTCAGTGCAGTTGCACCCAATGTCACTTGCGTCAACGGCGTACCTGCAGTCGTTGTATACGTTGGTGGTGTTGTACCAGTCGTGTTGGTGCTAGCACCTGTACCTGACACATTAAATGTATCTACGCCATTACTTTGCGCAGTAAATGTCATAGGCACAGTACCTGTAGTTCCTTCAACTACGGTAATATCAGCTGGTAACACAGCGCTTGCCGCGCCATCTGAAATACCTGGTGCAGTCACAACCAAAGAAACCGTAAGGTCAACGCTTGCTGTAATCGGTGTCACCAAACCCGTATATGTTAAGCTTGCCGTGTTTGTAATAACACTGTTTGCGGGTGCAACCGCATGAGCCGTACCACTAGCTGCAACAAGCAACAGTGATGCAGACAATGCTAGCATCCCATTTTTTATCATTCTTTTCATTTTCCTTCTCCTTTTTTAAAACCTTAGTTTAAGGTCTTACATTAATATGCTCATGTACGTGGCTTTAATAGTAAGACCACGTACATAAGCAAAACTTTTCTTAATCAATCGTAACTTGATAGAACAACACTGTTGTTGCGCCACCCACCAATGTACCAACATTTAATGTTGCTGTATTTGCCGTAAAGTCATATGGCTCAGGGACATCAACCGCATCAGTAAGTACTGTTGGTGCAGCTACATATGTTGTACCTATTACTGTATCAGACTTAGCTGTACCTGCTGTATACGTGGTATACAAAGGCATAGGATCAGTCACAATTACAGAAGTTGCATCGCCTGTACCGTTGTTGGTTACAGTAATGCGGTACGTCAATGTGCTGCCTGGTGCTCCAGAACCTGTTGCAGCAAAGGTCGCACCACCATCAACACTGACTTCTTTTGTAATTGCAAGGTCAGGACCACTGAATGTTGTCGTGACACCAGGTGTAGTAATCGTTGGAGGACCAACCGGAGGAACTGTTACTGGGGTAACGGTAATTGGTGTAACCACTGTACCTGGACCAGGATTTGGACCAGCCGTACCAGTTACAGCAACAGTAAATGTGCCTTGTTCAGCAATCAGCCCACCCACAACATTAGCTGTTGTCGCTGGTGTTGTGCCCACAGTAAATGCAGGTACAACATTCGAACCTGCAACTGTTGTTGCACTGGCTGCAGTGTTGTTAGCAACCAAAGTTACAAGCACTGGTACTTCTGCAGTTGTAACACCTGCTTGACCATCGCCTGGCGTATTAGCATGGCTTGCTGCTGTACCATTCGCTGAAGAAAGCGCTGAAATTAGATAATCAACACCACCAATAACTACAACATCACCCACCACCAAGTTCGTTGCTGAACCTGCAGGGATTTGAACAGTATCAACTGCTGTTACCGCAGTTACAACCGATGAACCCAACACAATACTTGCTACAGAAGGTGTAGAACTAGAGCCTGTAACATTAGTAGCTGTGTTCGCCGCTGTAATATTATAGGTGTCTGAACCATTCGCATTAGACGTTATAGTATAGACGTAGGTTGCTGTACTACCAGAAGCAACCGTTTGGTCAGCCACCGTAGCAATCGTTGGCAATGCACCAACCAAGTTTACAGTCACTGTAGAGAAAGCTGTTTCCGCATACGAAGTTACGCCACCAGCATCTTTATAGTTTACCGTAACAACATTGAGAATCGTTGCATTTGCACCTGTGTTGGCTGATGCAGTTTGCGGCAATGCCACAGACACACCAACAACGACAGCAATCGCTGCCAGTTGCAAGACCCCTTGTTTTATTTTTGATATGAAGTTCATATTCATACCCTCCTTTTTTGTCATCCGAAGATGTATTTTGCCCGCAGGCATTGTTGATCATTTGAGTCAAACAAACTGATCCACTACGTCCCTCACGTAGCTAGAGTGACAAACAAACGCCCTGCTTTCAGCACAACATTTGTTTTGAACCTTTAGAGGGCATTCATGGTGGCCCCTCTCGAATAGCATAAGCCTTACTTCTTTTCCTGGCTTGCATTTTTCTTGGCTTATTCATCATCGCCAACCTTCTACTGGACTCGAACACGAAAACTTGCCACACCGCTCTGACCAACCCTCACTTCAGGGACAGACCAGCGAACATGTGTATATTGCTCCGGCGATGCCTTGCGCTTCACTTTCTTGCCGCTCACATTTATTTCGTAACTAAGTAGGCTGGGTTGCTTAAACGTTTTACCATCATCAATGGAAAAGAAAATTTCAGAACCTGGGCCATAGGCTGAATCGACGACATACACAGTGTCATTGGGGATAGGGTCATCAATGTTGATGTCTTTTGCAGACTCATCGCCAACATTTTTAAAACTTAAGGTGTATATCAAAACATCACCAGGAAGGACTTCGCTTGCGACAACACGCTGCTCAACTTTCTTACCGTCTTTCTCAACCATGACAATCTTTTCAGCCGTAATGTCGACTTTCACCTCTGGTGCTGCCCAAACCATCGCTGGCAACATCATTATCACTAAAGTTAAAATATATTTCATCTTACTCTCCTTTTTATTGTTCACTATACAATAGGATTAACTATTTTTTTAAAAAAATCATCCTTTGCCTGACAGGCAAACCAACACCTTCTTGATGTGTAAATTACGATACGAAAAAAAACATGTGCAACTCCCTGTTCCCAACACGCCCGCTCTTGGTAATATTTATCACAACGAACGCAAGAAAAAAAAGCTTGAATAACAAGTGCTTACATCGAAAATTAACCATCTCATCATTCGTACGTCTCGTTTTTTCTTATCTTTTATTCCTTTTTCAAACAAGCCTCTTATTCTACCGATACATGTATTCTAGCATTATTAGCAACTTAGGCTACACATCTAAAGGATTAATCCTTTTTCAACTTGCCTTCTTGCGACCTAATTTGCAAAATGGTCAAAATCTTAAATGTGTATGGGAGATAAACCGTGTCAAAAATCTTAATTATTGATGACCACCCGCTGTTTCGTGATAGCCTTTCCAGTATCTTAAGCAAAGAAAAGTTTCAAGGTGAGACACCAGAAATACTTACAGCTGAAAACTCAGCCACAGCATTAAAGATTATTCATAAAAATAAAGATCTTGGTTTGATTTTAACTGACATAGACATGCCTGGCATGGATGGACTCACCCTGCTTCAACAAATCAGAACTTTTTTACCACACGCAACTATTGTGATGATTTCAGGATCTGAAAACCCTAAAGATGTACAAAAAGCTATTAATTTTGGTGCTAAAGGGTTTATCCAAAAAAGCAGTGAAACATCTGTGCTGCTCGCCGCTTTACAACTTATTTTGGCTGGTGGGACATATATTCCTCCACTTATGCTGGAACAACAAACCTTAAATATAGAACCAAGACCAGAGACAGCGTCACTCACCTCCCGACAAATGGATATTTTACATTACCTCCACAAAGGACAGCAAAACAAAGTTATTGCATACGAATTGGACTTGAGTGAAGCCACAGTCAAGGTTCATGTGCGCCATATCTTTTCTGTTTTAGGCGTAAAAAATCGCACCCAAGCTGTACAGAAAGCCCTCGAACTTGGTATTTTATGATACTTCTAACTATAAGTCTTTTTTTACTTTTATGTTTAGTTATTATTTTGCTTTGGAAACATAAAAAAGACAATAAACATTTAAATAATCAAATTCTCGAACTTAATAAACAAAACAAAGCTACAGTCGCCAAAAAAACACAGTTTCTAGCGACGGCCAGCCATGACTTACAACAGCCCCACCAGGCTCTAGGTCTATTCCTTGCATCCATCAATACTGACAACCTTAACTTAGAAACAACAAGCATTATTAATAAAGCTAAAGAAGCTCATGCTACAACGTCTAAACTACTGAACCAACTGCTGGATATTTCAAAACTAGACACCACAGAAAAACCTGAACTCAAACCTGTTGCACTACACAAACTCATTCACAATATCGGCATGAAATTTATGCCAATTGCTGCTTCTTATGGTGTAGAGTTAAGAATTAGACAACGCAAAGCATATGCAAAGACTGATCCCGTTCAGCTTGAACGTATGCTGACCAATATTCTGCTCAATGCTTTTCGTCATGCTAAAAAAGCAAATGTTTTGCTTAATATACGTGAAAAAACAATTTGTGATGAAGCTTATTGGCAAATTGAAGTGTATGATACAGGCATTGGTATCCCCAAAGACAAGCAAAAGCTGATCTTCCAAGAATTTACAAAGCTTTCAAAACCAACCCTCTCACCAACAGGATTAGGCTTAGGTCTTGCCATTGTCAAACGATTAAGTGATATCTTAGGTCACCCCATCGGATTACGCTCACGGCTTGGACGTGGATCATGCTTTTATATTGCGCTCAAAGCAATCTATGAACCCCAAAAAACAACAGATCAACCTATTGCTGACAGTGTTATTCGTCAGCGCATGAAGGTAATTGCGATCAATGATAATATTATGCTCAGAGACAGTTTAAAAACACTATTATCTTCGTGGGGGTGTCAAGCCAAGGCATTTCAATCAACCAATAAAGCATTACACTACATAAAAAAAGAATCATGGCGTGTTGATGCGCTCATCATTGATGGCACGCTTCAAGACACCCAACTTGATTTGCAAGACATACAAGACATTCGCACCTTATCGCGGCAGGATATGCGCATGATTTTAATCACTAAGGAAGAGAGTAGCTTATTCGCCAAAGAGGCAAAAGCTTTTGGCTTTACTTTACTAAGACACCCTATTGACGCTAATACACTTAGAGACATTTTAGGAGAGCGCTAAATTGTTAAGTGACAAAGATATTCAAGAGACACTTGATTTAACGAGCTCAGCTCTGACAAAACAGCTTTCATCTCTGCATGTTTCTGAGCTTGCTACGCTTATCCTCTCATGCCGCAATGATGAAGAGCGACTCCATCTTATCGCATATATTCCCGAAGATTTACTTGGTGATACACTACTTGAATTACCAGAAGGCATGAAAGAAGATCTTTTGGCGCAACTCAACACCAGCGACATTGAAGAAGTTGTAGAACACTTGGACTCGGATGATGCCACAGACATTCTTCAGTCGGTTAAACCCGAAGTCGCCGATGAAGTGATTAAAGGCTTAGACCCTGAAGACAGGCGCGGCATTGAACCGTTGATGGCACATGATGAGGAGTCTGCGGGCGGCTTGATGCAAGCCGAGCTTTTCAAAGTACGTGATGACTGGCAAGTTGAAAAAGCCTTAAGCGTGCTTCGCCGCTGGGGTAAATCCATTGAAAATCTCACCTATATTTATGCGGTGAACCAGCATGATAAACTAACAGGTGTGGTCCCCCTTCATGCTTTATTGTTTGCTGAGCCTGATGAAGAAATATGGCGCATTGCTGATGCCGACTTCCCAACTGTTCCCGTGGAAGAAGACCAAGAAGAAGTGGCGCGTATTTTCCATAAATATGATGTGCTTGCCTTGCCTGTGGTTGACAAAAAAGGTGTGCTTGTTGGGCGCATTACTGCCGATGATATTATCGACGTGGTGCATGAAGAAGCCACTGAAGATATGTTCCATTTGGCGGGTTTATCCAACCAAGATGACTTGGCAGAATCTGTCCGTATGACCGCTTGGCGGCGCGGTGTCTGGCTGATGTTCAACTTGGTGACTGCCGTGATTGCATCAGCAGTGATTGCACAGTTTCAAGGTACTTTAGAGCAAATCGTAGCACTCGCTGTATTGATGCCTATTGTTGCTAGCATGGGTGGTATTGCAGGCACCCAAACCCTTACAGTTATGGTGCGCGGTATTGCACTGGGGCGGGTAACCTTTGCCAATGCCAAACGCGCTTTATTCAAAGAAGTCAGGGTTAGTATGGTTACAGGGCTTAGCTTTGCACTTCTCATTGGTCTTTTGGCAAGCTTTTGGTTCCCCGAATACGGTTCAACCCTTGGCTTGATCATCGCAGCTGCCATCATGATAAATCTTATCGCCGCAGGGCTTGCTGGCGCACTCATACCACTCACGCTTCAACGCTTGGACATCGATCCTGCTTTAGCATCGGGCACTATACTCACCACCGTAACCGATGTCATTGGATTTTTATCATTCTTGGGGCTTGCATCCATTTTCTTGCTGTAATACCAACATGAAAACACTTCTTGTTTTATTAAGTTTGTTGGCTGCCCCTAACATTGTTCAAGCCGATATTTATACCTATAAAGACAACAATGGTCAATTCTACTTCACTGATAACAAACAGGATAATTCTTTCCGTCTCATTTCAATATTTCGCCCACAACTGACTGAAGCAAGCAATAAGCATTACAGCATCAAGGCATACAAGCGCAACAAAACCAAATTTTTACCCTTGATTCAAGCTAGCGCAAAACAATTTGACGTTGATGCCAATCTTATTCATGCCATTGTGGATATTGAATCAGCATTTAACCCGCGCGCAGTGTCTAAAGTGGGTGCAAAAGGTCTGATGCAACTGATGCCAAACACGGCAAAAGGGCTTGAGGTGGAAGACAGCTTCAATCCCAAACAAAACATTCAAGGTGGTACGCGATACTTCAGCCAATTACTAGCGAGATTCAAAGGTGATAACCAGTTGGCGTTGGCGGCTTACAATGCAGGCCCAACTGCTGTCTTAAACGCAGGCAACAACATCCCTAACTACCCAGAAACAAGACGATATGTAACCAAGGTTATGCGCAAATATCAATCCTTAAAATAGATTAGGTTTGTTTCTTGAGCTTCCCTTTTAGCAGCAGCTCAATTTCGTTGTCTGAAAACCCTGCTGCTGCCCTAGCCTCAACATTATACGGTCCATAAATACCCTTAGGAAAGTGCTTTTTAATCAGTGCAAAGAAAGTTTCATCAGGTTTCTTCCCTTCTTGCTTACATAAGTGATGAAACCAGCGTGTACCCACTTCAACATGCCCCACTTCATCGGCAAAAATAATATCCAAAATAGTGGCAGCATGTTTATCACCTGCCTGCCGTAGCTTATCTTGAATGCCCGGCGTAACATCCAAACCTCTTGCCTCCAACACGCGAGGTACCAATGCCATACGCTCCAATACACTATGCGCTGTTTTCTCCGCCATATCCCACAAACCCTGATGCGCAGGGTAATCACCATAGTCCGCACCTAGAAAACGTAAATGCGCTCGAATAAGTTCAAAATGATAAGCTTCTTCATCGGCAACACGTAGCCAATCAGCATAATAGGCTTCAGGCATGCCCGCAAAGCGTTGCACTGCATCCAAAGCAAGGTTAATGGCATTAAACTCGATATGGGCAATGGCATGTATCATGATAGCACGCCCTTCTTCAGTGCCAAAGCCACGTTTTGGCACCTGCACAGCGCTCACCAAAGCAGGCTTGTCTGGAAATCCATTGCTTTGGCTTGTCAAAACCTCACCAAAGTGTACCAAGGACTGCTTGATATATACTTTATTTTGGCGAACTTGGGCTGCCAAATGATGGGTCAAACCAAGCTTCTCATCCACATCTGTGCTCGCGAAACATTGGCGCACTTGCGCAAAAAAGTCTGAAGTCATGCTTTCCTCTCAATCCAAGCTTGTGACAAGTCACGCACAGCGTCACAATGCCCCACATGAATGATGCGCAGCATAACCTAAATCCTAAGCAGCAACGAGAAAAACAACGTGCACTTGCTTTAGCAGCCTTAACGCAGGCTTGCGCATTGATTGAAAGCATTGCCCAAGAAGGCAAGTGTGAGCAAGCTCAGTTTGCATGTTGTATGGATGCTTTTTTTGATGAAGCTTATATTGGTGAGCGCGTTTTTTTTACAGGGGCTGTAAAAGCCAAGCGTTTATTGCAAGGGCATGATGTGCCATACGCCAAACATATCCTCACCCACAGCGCGACTCTGATAAACCTTGAACGGAAGTTGGCAAAACAACCCAATAAACTCCATCAAATCGGTGAAGGGTTGCAACGCATCGAGAAACAAGTTCAATACTTTAACGACCCTTACCATAGTAATATCGTATCGGCGGTTGCTCACCTTTATGGAGAAACCATTAGCGATATGAAACCTCGGGTTATTGTGCGCGGCAAATCTGAATTTTTGCAACAGACGCACAACACAGAAAAAATACGATGTTTGTTGTTTTCTGGCATACGTGCTGCTTGGATATGGCGAACGCATGGTGGCAATACCTTACGCTTGGTGTTTGGGCGCAAGAAACTGGTCAAAGAACTTGAAAAAATTAGGTTGAGCACATGAGTGATATTATTCGTATTCTGGGCATAGACCCTGGCTCACGCAAAGCAGGCGTGGGCATCATTGATATTAAAGGCAACCGTATTCGTCATGTTCATCATCAAGTGATTCAATGTGGCACAGGTGAGTTTACCGACCGTCTTGGTATATTGTTCAAAGTGTTGTTGGAAATTATTAGCGCTTACCAACCATCGTGTGCCGCGATAGAAGATGTATTTGTCTCTAAAAATGTGTCATCTGCGCTTAAACTTGGGCAAGCGCGAGGTGCATTGATTGCCGCATGTTGTCATGCTGACTTAGATGTTGGCACATATAGCCCAACAGCCATCAAACAGGCTGTGGTTGGGCATGGCAAAGCAGATAAGGCACAAGTACAACACATGATCAAAGCCCTGCTCAAACCACCCATGCCTTTGCAGGAGGATGCAGCGGATGCTTTGGCAGTGTGTATTTGCCATGCCCACCATGCGCCGCTGCAACAAAAAATTAAAAACACGCATCCGTGACGAGAGTCGCTTGACATTAGGTATAGAATACCAACAATCTGCAAGTAACATAAATCACATCTAAAATGTAGGTAGCTATCATACAACGAGGATAGAATTGAGCGAAAACAACGCAGAGCAAGTCATATTGCATGGAAGCACTCCTGACTTAACCAGTCTAGGGCCATATGATATTGAATCACGCCTTGGACAAGGTGGCATGGGTATTGTTTATTTGGCAACAGATAAAAACCTTGGTCGCCCTGTCGCCATCAAAGTGTTGCACCCGCATCTGCTTCAACATGAAAATTTAAAACAACGCTTTCGTCGCGAAGCGCGAATGCACGCCAAGCTCATGCACCCCAACATCGTTACACTGTTATCCTTATATGAAGATGACACCTATATGGCTTTGGTCATGGAGGTCGTCAAAGGCGATGACCTTAAAGCTTTCTTGAGGAACAACCCAAACCTTTCCACCAAAAAAAAACTAAAAATAGCAATTGAGATATTAAAGGGATTAGAAGCTGCTCATGAATTTGGCATGGTGCATCGCGACCTTAAACCAGCCAATATTTTAGTATCCGATAAAGGAGAAGTTAAACTTCTCGATTTCGGGCTCGCCAAACCTGAACAGGGTGGCGAGGATTTAACCCAAAGCGGTGCAACCGTTGGTTCATTCCGATACATGGCTCCCGAACAAATTTTAAATAACCCGCTAGATGCACGTACAGATTTGTATGCATTTGGCATACTTTTGTTTTATATGCTGCTTGGCAAGTTACCTTTTGATGCTACAGGTAGTGGTGGCGAATTTGAAATCATGGAAAAGCAAGTTCGCGAACTTGCTCCAAAACCCCATGAGGTTGATGCCAGCATACCAATTCCTTTGTCGAAACTTATCCTTAAACTTTTAGAAAAAAATAAAATACATCGTCCTTCTAGTGCATCAGAAGTACACGCTGAAATTGAAAAGTTATTAGAAGGGCTTCAGTTCCTAGCATCACCAGCTAAAAGACAAAAAAAGAGCACTAAATCTAGCAAAATGCAAGCATCAGTTTCATCCGCTTTCTCGGTTTCTTCAACCAACCATCACATTGCAAAACAATGGATAAGTTATGGTCAATATCAATGGCAAAAGCTACTGGGTAAGCTTATTCCCAACATTAAAAAAACACAGGCAGACTTAGCTATTGTTGCTATCATATTTGTAGCCTTAGGTATATCTTCTATCAGTGTGCTAGGCATGGCAGAAGAAACCGTACTTAAAATCCAAGCTAAAGAAAAAGAAATCAATCACAAAAGTAAAAAACACTTGTTAGCCGCAATAGAAGTAATTAAAGAAACCCCAAAACCTGTGGTAAAAGAAGAGCCCAAACAAATCATACCTACAACGCCTAAAGTTAATCCAGAAGCCGAAATCATCGAACAGAAAATAGTAAAACCCATAGCTAAGAAAAAAGTTAAGGTTAAAACCAAGAAAAAATACAAACCAAAGAAAAAGGTGAGTCGCTCCTTAACATACAGTTATTCACACCAAGTAAAACGTAAAGACAAATCCAAGGTTGATGTTAGCCAAGCGCACGAGTTTCGTGGTGGCTCTCACTTATTTTATCCTGAGTTAGCAGAAAAGGGTTGGTTATCATCATTTAAACGTGGTGATACAAGCGTTCTTTTTGATAAACCCGTCTCGCTTTCTAAAATTATTGTTCATAAAGCCAGTGTCGGAAAAAAAGATTTTAAACATGGATTTATTCAAGTCGAAGTCAAACCTGCAGGCAAACGCAAATGGAAAAAAATATTTGAGCAAAAGGACAAAGACATTGACAAAAAGGTAACCATTTCAGGTTTTAACACAAAATACCCATCCATTGATGGTGTTCGAATTAAATTTAAAACCCAAGACCCCATCACCATTGGTCCTATCGATTTACTCAAATAAATATGCCTGAAACCTTAAGCGGGCATATTCAAACGGTGGCGTATGGTGGTGATGGCATCACTCATCACGACAACAACACCGTATTTATCCCCAACACCATTGCAGGTGAAGACATTCGCTACCGTATCACAGACAAAAAACGTGGTGTTATGCGCGGCAAACTGGATGAAATTTCTAAACCCTCACCGCAACGTGTGTCCCCACCCTGTGCCGTGAGTGAAACATGTGGCGGTTGCGCCTTACAACACATGCACTTAAGCGCCCAAGCTGATTTAAAAACATCATGGGTATTGGATGCATTCAAACCTTTTATCTCAGACAACACAGAATTTACACCTTTGCAGCCCCATCACTCTGGTTTTGCAGGACGAAGACGTGTGCGATGGTTTGTGCAAAATGGGAAACTTGGTTTTCGCAAGCGATTCAGCCACGACCTAACACATACCCATCATTGCAACGCTCTAAGCAAAGGCTTAGACAGGTTACGGCATACACTTGAAGCACTGTCCATACCCGCAAGCATACAGAGCATTCGAGCCACCCAACTGCATAACGGCACACATATCATTCTTGAGTCCGACCAGACTTGCCCTGATGATTTCACAGTGCCACACAACCCGCATCAACAATGGTGGTGGCGCAAGCTTGATTCACCATCTATCAAAGCTTTGCTTAAACCAACACAAACCTTATTTGACCGCATTGCATTACCAGACAACCAACACATAGACATTGAAATCGGTGCCAATGATTTTGTACAAGGGCATCAACAAGGCAACCAAATGCTTATTCAACAAATCATTGCTTGGTCTCAAGGCTCGCAACGTATCGTTGATTTGTTTTCTGGTTGCGGCAATTTATCTTTACCGCTCGCCCAAGCTTTAGGCGCACAAGTGCAAGGTGCAGAACTCAATCCTGCCAGCGTGAAAGCAGCGAATAGCAATGCCAAACGTTTAAAGCTTGATGCCCACTATCAAACCATGGACTTATTTGGCAGCTTTGATTTGGAGTCATTTATCGGTGCAGACACACTTATCCTCGACCCACCACGCAAAGGTGCCAAGCGAATCTGCCAGCATATCCGTCAACTCTTTCCCAAACAAATCATTATGGTCAACTGTGATTTGGCAGCCGCCAAACGTGATGCCAAAGCTCTGTTCGATGCAGGATTTACGCTTAAAGCATTGCGCCCCTTAGACCTATTTCCCTATACAGGGCATGTGGAAACATTAAGTTTATGGGTATCATGAAACACTTGCTATTAATCATCGCACTTGGGCTGGCTGCTTGCTCCACAGAAGCACCTGAAAGTCACACCGTGCGTTTAGGTCTAGCTTCAGCACCCATCAGCTTAGACCCACGTTTTGCCACCGATGCAGCATCACATAAAGTGCAAGAACTGATGCACTGTGGTTTGGTGAAATTGGGTGAAGACTTTTTACCCCAACCCAACCTTGCCACATCATGGCAGCACCCCGACCCTTATACTTGGGCATTTACCCTTGATGCCAACAAGAAGTTTCATGATGGGCAAAAAGTCACTGCCCAAGATGTGGCAGCCACACTTCATGCTGTGTTGGATAAAAATATCGCAAGCCCTTTGCGCGCAGGTTTTGCCTCGATTCAAGATATAATTGTGGATGATTCAACCCACATCACACTTAAACTGAATAAACCGGATTCATCCCTGCTCACCCGATTAAATCTTGGTGTTTTACCTGCACCAGAAGCATCCAAGCCGCATCAAGCCAAACACACTGTGGGTTGTGGTGTATTTAAACTTGATTCGTGGGGTAACACCCTTCAACTGACTCGCGCCCAACCCAATCAAGAAAGCATACAGCAAATCTCAATCCTCACGATTAAAGACCCTGTTACCCGCGCCTTGAAACTGGTACGTGGTGAAATTGATTTTACCCAAAATGATTTGCCGCCCCACCTGCTTCCTTGGCTTAAAAAGCAGAAGAACTTAAACATCACCAGCCAAGCATCCACCACCTTCTCCTATATTGGTTTGAACATGTTAGACCCCATACTCAAACATCAGAAGGTACGCAAAGCCCTTGCTTTAGCCTTAGATAGAAACTTGCTCAAACAAGCTTTGTTTGCTGATTTACCCACTTTGGGTGAGACCGTACTCACCCCAAACCATTGGGCTGCAACTAACATTTCACTCACACCTTTTGACATTGCGAAAGCTGAAACACTGTTGGATAAAGCAGGGTTTCCTCGTAACCAAGATGGTGTTCGGTTTACACTCAACTACCGCACCAGCACCAATCCTACCCGACTACGATTGGTCACTGCCATTGCCGATGCTTGGAAGAAGATAGGTATTGATGTATCGATTGAGTCCTTGGAATGGGGCGGTTTTTATGCCCGCATCAAACGCGGAGATTTTCAAATGTTTTCACTATCTTGGGTAGGTATCACCGACCCTGATATTTATCGCTGGATGCTGCACACCGAGATGCAACCACCCAAAGGTGCAAATCGCGGGCGCTACAGCAACCCGCAAGTGGATGAATGGTTGGATAAAGCTGCAGTTAGCGAAGATATAACTGCACGCACAGTATTGTATGCCAAAATTCAACAGCAAATGGCAAAAGACCAAGTGTATATTCCGCTTTGGTATGATGCTGTGGTCGCAGTATCTGGCTCGCGTTTAAAAGATTTTAAACCGCGCAATGATGGCAGCCTGTTACCCATATTAAATGCAACATTGAGGACAACCCATGAATGAACATGAGATGATTCAAGAGCTTGAAAAAGATGGCAAATATAAAGTCCTCACCAAACTCGAACCCATAACACGCTACCAACAAGGGCAAGCCCAAACACCGCGCATTGGCATTGTGTTGGACACTGAAACCACAGGTTTGGACACCGCCAAAGATAAAATCATTGAGCTGGGTTTTGTTGCCTTTGAATATGATGCAGGCACAGGTCTTATTTATAATATTTTACATGAATACGGCGGCTTTGAAGACCCCAAAGAACCGCTTTCTGACATCGTTAAACAAGTCACAGGCATAAGCGATGATATGCTGGTTGGGCAAAGCTTGGATGAGCAAGATATTATCAGTTGGCTTGAAAAATCCAGCCTTATCATTGCCCATAATGCAGCCTTTGATAGACAAATGTTGGAGCGCAGGTTTCCGCAAGTATCAGATAACAATTGGGCATGTACATTCAATGACATCAACTGGCAAAGTGAGAATATTGCTAGCTTAAAGCTAGACTACATCGCCTATAAACTGGGCTACTTCTTTGAAGGGCATAGAGCCGTCAATGATGCTCAAGCCACCCTACATTTGCTGAGTAAAACATTGCCTGAATCAGGCAAACTTGCCATGGCAGTACTGCTTCAAGGTGCAAGAGAAACAAGCCGCCGCTACTTTGCCGTAGCTGCACCTTTTGACAAAAAAGATGACCTCAAAGCACGCGGTTACCGTTGGTTAGCTGACTTTTCGTACACTGACAACCGTGGAAGTGGCAAAAAAGGTGTGTGGAGCAAATCTATTTCTGAATCCGACATAGATGATGAAGAAACTTGGCTCACTGAAAGCATCTATGCGGGTAAACCAAACCAATTCAAATACAATGATATGACGGCGAACAACAGGTATTCTACCCGCGAGTTTCAAAGCTTATAAATTCACGCTAAGCTAAACCCATGCCGATTGAGATTTACCCCAGCTTTTACCTACCCATCGAACGCATTGATGGCATTGGCCCTGTAGCTGCGAAGAAGTTGCAAGCTTTGGGTTATAGCAGTGTGGGTTCACTATTGTTTCATCTGCCCAAATCTTGGGTGGATGATAGACATATCAAGCCCATTTCAGAACTTATCCCCAAGCAAGAAACGCGCATTGCAGGCACAATCACAAGCAGACGCAGCCATGGTTTTGGGCGCAAAGCTACGGTTCACATCACACTTTCTGATGACACGGGTGCATCCATCCAACTCTCCTTCTTTCATGCCAAATACATGATGTCTGATGCAAGGCTTGCAGAAGGGCAAAAAATTACAGTGCGCGGAACACCCGACAAATGGGGCAGCGCATGGCAAATCACCCACCCCGAATGGCAACCCATAGACCGCTTTGAACCGTGTTGGAAAGCCAAATATGCTTCAGTGGCGGGATACAATGGTAGTAAAATCAGTGGTTGGATAAAAAAAGGGTTAATGCTCATCGCCAAAGAAGCCGAAAGCCCATTGGATAATCATTTGCCCGACTATCCAAGCTTGTTTCAAGCCTTGTATCTTTTGCACAACAATGCGCAACATGACCCAGAAAGCCCAATCATTCAACAAGCTCTGCAACGCTTGCAAGTTGAAGAGTTACTTGTGTATCTACAACTCATGCAACAACAGCGAAAACTGGCTGAAATCAGCACAACCCCATTGCCTGCAACTGAAAAAGAGCAGACTTTTATACAATCGCTCCCCTTTGCTTTAACGGATGCGCAACAGCATGTTTGGCAAGACATTGGCGATGATTTGGTCGCAGAAAAACGTATGCACCGTTTGCTGCAAGGTGATGTGGGTGCAGGTAAAACTTGGGTTGCAGCACTGGCTATGGTTCGCCTTGCGGTACATGGTCGACAAAGTGCCATGATGGCACCCACGGAAGTCTTGGCGCAACAACATGCGCAGACATTAAGAGAACTCTTAGAACCGCATCATATCAGCGTGGCATTGCTTACGGGCAGCACCAAAAAACGAGAGCGCAACACCATGCTCAAAGCCTTGGCGGCTGGTGATATTGATGTCTTGGTGGGAACCCATGCCCTACTCACCCATGATGTGAAGTTTGCTGACCTTGGGCTTGCCCTTGTCGATGAGCAACATCGCTTTGGTGTGCAACAGCGTTGGGGCTTAACCACGAAGAATGAGGAACACGCTGTTCATTTGCTTGCCATGACCGCTACCCCCATCCCCCGCTCGTTGGCACTCGCACTGTATGGCGATATGGATTTAAGCATCATGCAGGGGTTGCCCAAGGGTCGAAAACCAATAGAAACACGAGTTATTTCCGAAAGTAAGCTTCCTGCACTGGCTGATGCGGTGGAACGCATGTTAAACCAAGACGGGCGTATTTACTGGATTGTGCCGCGTATTGATGAAGATGAAGACATGATTAGTGTGGATAAACGCTTGGACACGCTCAAACAACGCTTCCCCAACGAAAATATTCTTGGTTTGCATGGAAAAATGAAACCCAAAGACAAACAAGCCGCACTCTGCTCATTTGCCGATGGAAGCTGCCGTATTCTTGTTTCAACCACCGTGGTTGAAGTGGGTGTGAATGTGCCTGAAGCACGGGTGATGGTGATTGAACATGCGGATATGTATGGTCTTGCCCAACTGCATCAACTTAGAGGGCGCGTAGGTCGCTCAGACTTACAAAGTTATTGCATGCTCATTCCCAGCAAACAAGCAGGTGCAACCGCCACTGAGCGTTTAAGCCTGATGACTTCGTGCCATGATGGTTTGATGCTTGCAGAATCGGACTTAAAACACCGCGGTGCGGGTGATGCCATTGGCACAAGGCAAAGTGGTGAAGCAGGATTTCGATTGATTGACCCCGCCCTGGATACAGATTTGATTCGCCGATGGGGAAATAGCCCTGTTATCGAAGAAGTGAGCATTTCAGAAAATATGCGCCAATTCTGGCGACCGCTTGCCGACGAAGTCGATTAACGGGTCACGCCAGAGTATAAATAACAACAAAAATACAGAGAAAAACCAATGATGTTCGCTGTAAAAAACGCTTTTGTTTACTACTCATTTTTTGAGCCACTCTTTGGTTTTGTTGCCGCCTATTCCAGTCCATACTTCGCCCCCTACGCTCAGATTAATATAGCTGAGCTTCTTAGAAAACGCAAAGTCAGTATTATAAAAAAAGCCGCCACATCTTCCAATGCAGCGGCTTCTTCTTTCTACCTTATGCTATAATGTTACGCCTTTTCCGCCTGTTCTTTCGCAACTGCTGCGCGCACTTCATCCATATCCACTTCTTTAATTTGTTTGATTAAATCTTCTAAAGCAGGTTTAGGTAATGCACCCGCTTGCGAAAAAATCACAATATTTTCACGAATCACCATCAATGTTGGGATAGAGCGAATATTAAATTGCGCACCCAAGGCTTGCTCATCTTCTGTGTTGACCTTGGCAAACATCACATCAGGGTGATTTTCAGATACTTCTTCATACGTGGGTGCAAATGATTTGCACGGCCCACACCAAGGTGCCCAAAAATCAATCATAGTGATGTCACTACCATTCACTTTTTCTTCAAAATTCTCTGCGGTTAAATCTA
>CAMZLX010000110.1 GCA_947311795.1 uncultured Zetaproteobacteria bacterium | reverse complement strand
TGGAATCGTAATCACTTTTGGCGATTCATGCACATGTGCTTTGGTTTCAGCAGGTACACGGTCTGAGTTATGGAATGTTAAGAAGAACATACGGAATGTGTAGAATGCGGTCATCACCACACCTGACATCAACGCATAATATGCAATCTGGCTCACCCAGCCCATATCACGTGCATAAGCCGCTTCGATAATTAAATCTTTGGAGAAGAATCCACCAAATGGAGGAATACCAGAAAGCGCCAATCCGGCAAGCAGCATCGTGATATATGTAATCGGCATAAATTTACGCAACTGCCCCATCAAACGAATATCTTGATTATGATGCACTGCGTGAATCACAGAACCCGCAGCAAGGAATAACAAAGCTTTAAAGTATGCATGGGTCATCAAGTGAAAAATGCCCGCGGGATATGCGGAAATGCCCAGTGCAACAAACATATAACCCAACTGCGAACATGTAGAGTAGGCAATCACACGTTTAATATCATTTTGCACCAAACCGATTGTGGCACACATAAATGCAGTAATCGTTCCCACAATGGTCACCACTGCCAATGCCACTTCAGAATATTCAAACATGGGCGACAGACGCGCCACCATAAACACACCCGCCGTCACCATGGTTGCCGCATGAATCAATGCTGAAATTGGCGTTGGACCTTCCATAGAATCAGGAAGCCAAACATGCAAAGGAACTTGACCCGACTTACCCATAGCACCGACAAACAACGCCAAACAAATAAAGGTAATGGTGTCAATTTCCATGCCTAGGAAATGCATGGTTTGGTTCGTTGCCACAAAACCTTCAACCAACGCGAAAACTTCGCGGTAGTCCACTGTGCCAAAATAATACCATACTGCCAAAATACCAATGGCAAAACCAAAGTCACCCACGCGGTTAACAATAAATGCTTTCATCGCAGCTGTCGTTGCAGATTCGCGTTTGAACCAGAAACCAATCAATAAATATGAGAATAAACCCACAGCTTCCCAACCGAAGAATAAAGTGAAAAAGCTATTGCCCATCACCAAAACAAGCATAGAAAATGTAAATGCAGAGATATACGAGAAGAAACGCGGATAACCCGGGTCACCATGCATATATCCAATGGTGTAGATATGCACGCAAGCCGAAACTACAGTCACCGTGACCATCATAATCGTGGTCAATGGGTCAATCATCATGCCAATATTGACCACCAAATCGCCCGATGCAATCCAAGTCCAGAAGTTGCCGTAGAATTCGGCACCTTGTAGTACCTGTGAAAACACATGTATGGATAGTATTGCAGACAAAATCACGCAACCCGATGTAATCCAATGGCTTAACTTATCTTTTAGAACCCAACCAAACAATCCAGCTGCCATCGCCCCAAACAATGGAAGCAAAGGAATCGCCATCAATTCTGCTGTGTTCAGCGTCATTTCTGTTGTCGCATGTACCACGATGAACTCCCCT
The DNA here is from genome assembly GCA_947311795.1 of uncultured Zetaproteobacteria bacterium. Lineage (GTDB taxonomy): Bacteria > Pseudomonadota > Zetaproteobacteria > Mariprofundales > Mariprofundaceae > Ghiorsea. The sequence continues at coordinate 5,088 of CAMZLX010000110.1, read as the reverse complement.
TAACCCTGTAGTGTGTTGATGTCTTCAACAGCAATCGAGCGACGTTGACGATAATATGCCACCAAAATAGCAAGACCAATGGCAACTTCAGACGCTGCAACCGTCAGCACGAAAAAGACCATGATTTGCCCGCCCAAGTCTCCCAAATAATGAGAGAATGCTGCAAAATTTATATTCACAGCCAACAGCATCAGCTCAACACACATTAAAATTACAATCACGTTTTTACGGTTGAGAAACAAACCAACAATTCCCAAACTAAACAAGATTGCCCCAACAATTAGAAAATTAGATAATGGAATCATTACATACTCACCTTACGCAATCTATCTTCTTTGCGCACTTTAACTTGCTTCGAAATATCTTGATATTTGGCATCTTTACGCTCGCGCAACGTCAGAACAATCGCGCCCACAAGCGCAACCAACAAAATAATAGCTGCGATTTCAAAACCCAATAAATACTCAGTATAAAGTATTTTACCAATCTCAACCGTGTTGTTCACTTCAGCACCCAAATGCGATGCCATCGCCATTTCACCTGTGCTAAAAATACCACTGGTGGATGCTGCAACCAGTTCAACAAAAAGAATAAGTGCAATCATACCGCCAACGGGAAGATAATTGAGCCAACCTTCGCGTTTCTGCGCTTGGTTAACCTCCAGCATCATCACCACAAACATGAACAGTACCATCACCGCACCCACATAAATAAGGATGAGCACAATACCTAAAAACTCGGCATCCAATAGAAAAAACAAACCCGATGCATTAAAAAAGCAAAGAATTAACCACATCGCAGAATACATGGTGTTGGCAGACAAAATCACGCCCAAAGCAGCAAATACCGCCATGCCTGCAAACAAATAAAAGAATCCGATTTCTATCATTATTCCTCCGAACCCTTATTGATAACGCGCATCAGCAGCGATGTTGGATGCGATTTGCGGCTCATAACGTTTACCCACATCAAGCAACATATCTTTGGTGTAATATAATGCTTCGCGTGTTTCTGATGCATACTCAAACTCTTGTGTTTCCACAATTGCATCAACAGGACATGCTTCAGTACAAAAACCGCAGAAAATACACTTGGTCATGTCAATGTCGTAACGTGTTGTGCGGCGTGAACCATCATCACGCTCTTCTGATTCAATGGTGATTGCCAAAGCAGGGCAAGTCACTTCGCACAGTTTACAAGCAATGCAACGCTCCTCACCGTTTTCATAACGGCGCAACGCATGTAAGCCACGAAAGCGCGGTGACAACCATGTGCGCTCCTCAGGGTATTGCACTGTAATCTTTTTCTTAAACAAATAGCGTCCTGTTAATGCAAGCCCCATGACGAGCTCCCACAACAGCCATGTTTTGAGTGTACGTTTAATCATCTCATTACCTCCAAGGCTGCCAGAAGCCAATTAAATCGGACAATACAGGCGTATAGGTAAAGATACCAATCACTGCCACCCAGCCCATAGCAAGCGGTAAAAACACCTTCCAGCCCAAACGCATCAACTGGTCATAGCGATAACGTGGGAAAGTTGCGCGGAACCAAATGAACACAAAAATAAAGAATGATGTTTTCATCAACAACCAAACTGTACCTGGAATAAAACTTAAAAACTCAAACGGTGGATTCCAGCCGCCCATAAATAAAATCGAGGTCATAAGCGCGATTAAAATCATCGCGGCATACTCAGCGAGCGCAAACACCGCAAACCACATGCCTGAATACTCAACAAAGAAGCCTGCAACCAGCTCAGCTTCGCCTTCAGGTAAATCAAACGGCGAACGGTTGGTTTCCGCAGCACCGGAGATGAAATAAACGATAAACATAGGAAACAAAGGAATAAAATACCAATGCAGAATGCCACCAGCTTGTGCATGTACAATGTCTGTTAGGCTAAGGCTACCTGCCAAAATAAGCACGCAAACAATCGAGAATCCCATGGCAATTTCATAAGAAATCATTTGAGACGTTGCGCGAATAGCACCAATCAATGCGTATTTAGAGTTGGATGCCCAACCCGCCATCAAAATACCATAAATCGCCAAACTGGAAATTGCCATCACATATAAAATACCAACATTCAAATCAGCAATTGCCATCACATGCAATTTATCCCAGAAACCAAACAATGATGTTTCACCAAAAGGAACCACAGCGTATGCCAAGAACGCTGGCATCAATGACAATACAGGTGCTGCTACAAACAAAAACTTGTTTGATTTTGCTGGAATAATCGTTTCTTTCATGAACATTTTCAGTCCATCAGCCAACGGCTGAAACAATCCCCAAGGACCAACGCGGTTACAACCTTGACGCACTTGCATCCAGCCAATAATACGACGCTCTGCGTAGGTGGTATAAGCAACAGCCAATGCTAACGGAAGCACAACCGCAACAATCTCAACTGCCCAAATAATGACCTGCAAAGCCATATCTAACACATTCATGATTGACCCCCTTTCAAGTCAACACTTGTCTCCGTGGATAAATCACCTGCAACACCACGTTTGGCAACAAACACAACACCTGGTGATACATCGGTGCGCAAACCTACATCAAAACTAAACTCACCTGAATTTGAAACCACGGTAAGTTTACCTTCGCTCAAACCAAGTTCTTTTAATGTGTCTGGATGGACAATCACATCATCCATCGCATGAATATTACCCGCTTCAACCAATAGCTCCGATGCCCTGACCCACGCACCCTCGCGATAAATCGAATAACGCCCAACCAAATCCAATGCTTTGGTTTTTTCTGCTAATTCCGGTAGATACGAGGCACCTTTATTTCTAGCCGACGGCACGAAAATAGTCCGCGCATCTTTTTCACCTGACCAAACATCGGCAAGTTCCGTACATGCTGGTGCAAGCTCAACCACTTTACCGCGAACTTCTTCCAAATTCACCGCAGGTACATCAAAGCCCATGGCTTGTACTAAGCGCATCATCACTTTCCACATCGGGCGCTGCTCACCCAATGTGCTTAGTGGATTATCTGCCACGCGAACGCGACCTTCCATATTGATAAATGTGCCATCAATTTCTGAGTATGCTGCTGCTGGAAGCTGTACAGATGCATAATTACCCATATCACCTGAAATTGCTGCCACTTGAACCAAGTCTACTTTTTCTAGCGCTGCTTTGGCTTGACGCGAGAACAGACCATCGCCAACAGGGTCACTTCCAACCAATAGCAATGTATCCAACTCACCATTTGCCGCCGCATCAAACAAGTCACCAGCTGAAGTGCGAATATCGCCAAACACACCAGACAATAGCTGTGCATTCATACCTTCTGGCAACAGGTTGCGTCCATCTTTACCAACTTCTGCATGTCCTGCAGCACGCATCAATAAATCAATACCGTGAATCAGTGTCGCTGCATCTTCATGCGAACGAATTTCTTCACCCACAAGCATGGCACATGAATCCGCAATTAATGCATCAGCAAGTCGTTTGCCAGCATCATGCCTTGCATCAACTTTCTCAATCCAAGCATCCATACCCGCTGCAAGTTTACCAAGCTCATTCAACTGCACCATGGCAGTTGCAATCACCGCGTGCCAATCTCTAGGACGAATCAAAACATCCACTGCCAAATCAGCATTGGTACGATAAAACATAGCTCCGATACGGGTAATCGGTTTGTTCGCATTGGCACGTTTACGCAAACGTTGCATCAAAATCGGCAGCCGTTGACGCAAATCTGAACCCAAAACAACCACTTGGTCAGCTTTTTCAATCGCTTTTGCCGACATCGACAAACCTTCTTCAAAGGCAAATGGACGGGTATCTCTACGATGCAATTCAAATGCAACTTGTGCATCTTCAAATGCCACGTCGTGTAACAGACGAATAGCGGTTAAACCTTCCACACTCCAATCGGGTGAGAAAACAATACCCACACGTTTACCTTTTAATAAACTCACCGCACGTGTAATGGCATCATCCCATGATACATCGATAAGCGCAGAACCTTCACGCACCTTGGGTGATAACAAACGGTTATCCGAGCGGAATGCGTCATACACAAAACGGCCTCGGTCACAAATCCATGGCTCAACCCCATCTTTGGCAGGGCGAATACGCATCACTTCATCATTGCGCGATTCAATCTCAATATCACAGCCTTGAGGGCATTGGGTACACGTACTTTTATGGCGTGTCATTTCCCAAGGGCGAGACACATCATGTGATGGTTTATCCAACAATGCGCCTACAGGGCAAATATCAGGAAGATTACCTGAAAGCTCAGATGCCAATGCATCTTCAACCACACCTTCAATCAACATGTGGTCACCACGGTTAAGCACGCCCATATCACCAGTGCCAGCAATTTCATCCGCAAAACGAACGCAACGCGTACAATGAATACAGCGCGTCATACATGTGTTCACAAATGGACCTAAATCTTTATCACTTGGAATGCGTTTCTCTTCAACATAACGCCCTTTACCCATACCATGGTCAACGGCGTAATCTTGAAGTTTACATGCACCACCTTGGTCACACACTGGGCAATCCAAAGGATGGTTAATCAATAGGTATTCCATCATCATAGCACGGTCTTTTTCCAAACCTTCTGTTTGGGTAACCACTTTCATGCCTTCAGCAACAGGTGTGCAACATGACGCAGCAGGTTTTGGCCAGCCTTCAATCTCTACCAAACACATACGGCAGTTTGCTGCAACCGACAATTCAGGGTGATAACAAAAGTATGGCACCTCAACATCATTTGCACGGCAAGCTTCTAAAATACTGGTTCCTGCTGGAACTGTGACTTCTTCGTCATTAATAAACAATTCTGTCATGATGATTTCTCCGCAAGTTTAGCCTGCACATCTTCTGGGAAGAATTTCAGCAACGATAAGGTTGGTGCAGCCGCACCTTCAGCCAAAGCACAAATCGTGCGTCCTGCCATATGTTTTGAAGCATCATACAACACTTTCACATCTTCTTCCGTGGCATCGCCTGCATCCAAACGATTTAAAATGCGTTCAACCCAACCTGTACCTTCGCGACAAGGCGTACATTGTCCGCAAGATTCATGGGCATAAAAGTGTGCCAAGCGGCGAGT
>CAMZLX010000109.1 GCA_947311795.1 uncultured Zetaproteobacteria bacterium | reverse complement strand
TACACCCCAATGCAAATGAGACCCTGTGGAACGACCTGTGCTGCCCACTTCGGCGAATATATCCCCTTGCTGAAGTATGTCCCCTTGTTTGACCAATGATTTATTAAGATGGGCATATACCGTGGTAATACCATTGCCATGTCCAATGGCGACCAAAGTCCCATTTAGAAACATATCTTCAACCAGCAAAACTTTGCCTGCCAAGGGTGCTTTGACAGGTGTGCCTGTGGGCGCAGCAATATCAAGCCCAGAATGTGGTGATCGAGGTTTGTCATTAACATACCTTTGCGCAGCAAAAGGCGTGCTAATGATGCCTTTGACTGGCATAATCATTTCTGGCCATGTGTTGAGGTTGCCCACGTCAGCGTTGTACGTTTTTTTGATGGCAGCTTGGTCAGCGCGAATGCGTTTGATGGCTGCGGCATCAAAAGAAGACATCTTTTTGGTAACCGTGATGTGTGAGATACGAAACTTGCCTTTTTGCACATCAATATTATCCGTTGCCTGAACAATAGATGCTGCACCTCCCGCCGACCATTGGATGGGGTAGGATGATGGTTTGATATTGAGATGAATACCAATCCAAGCGACATGCTTGCCACCCTTTTCAAATATAGGCCAGCTTTTGTCAAAGGCACGCACATGAAGGTTGTTGCCTGTAATCGGTGCAGGAACGCGCAAAACATCACCCTGTGCGGCAGTATAGGTGGTTGCGTAACCCAAGCTTGGTATAATAAAGAGGAGTAAGGTTAGCAAATGTTTCATGGGTTCTCCGTGGTGCGTTTAACTTCGGTCTCGGCAGTGCCATCATGAAAGTGCAACTGAAGTTTGTCACCTTGTTTTAAATCTTTTGCAGAAGAAACAATCGTACCATGCTCATTGGTGGTCATGGCATAACCGCGCCTGAGCACATGTTTAGGATTCATGCCGTGCAGATGTTCATAATGATTGCTGCATACTTCTTTTTTGCGTTGAATAAGACGTTGGTAGAACAAACGCAGGTGATATTGATTAAATTCTAGCGTGCGTTGCCGTTTGGGCGTGATAGTTTGCGTAGAGGACAATAAGCGTTGCTTCAGTTGATAAAAGTGTTGCATATCTTGGCGTAAGCGGTGGTTGGGTTCAAACTGTTGCAGCCGCTTTTTAAGCTCACGAATGTTCAGATGTTGCAGCTGTAAATGCTGGCGCACGCCATGTTTTAATTCATGGTTAGCCCGTTCCAGCGCCCAATGTTTTCCATCTTTATAACTTTGCATAGCTTGATTTAAGCGGTGCTTTAAACGTGTGAGTTGTGGGCGCAAGGTGTCTTTGGCAGGGCAAACCAATTCTGCGGCATTGGATGGTGTAGCAGCGCGAACATCAGCCGCCAAATCCGCAAGTGTGGTATCAATTTCATGCCCAATGCCTGTAATGATGGGAATGTCTGCATCAACAATGGCTTGCACAACCTTTTCATCATTAAAACACCATAAATCCTCAATGCTTCCACCGCCACGCACAAGTAAAATCACATCAGGTTTATCTTCCAGTTGATGCAAGCAGTGTATGGAGTGGGTTATGCTTTGGGGTGCGGACTCACCTTGGACAATAGCTTGGGATAGTGTGAGGCGAAGCCAAGCAGGGCGGGTCTGTAACACCTTCTTCACATCTTCAAAAGCCGCAGCCGTTTGCGAGGTCACAATCCCGATATGCTGCGGTAGTTTGGGTATGCTTTGTTTGCGACTTTCATCAAACCAACCGCGTGTGGCAAATGCCAATTTTCGTTTTTCAAATTCTTCTGCCAAACGACCCACACCCGCTGGCATGATGTGAGTGACAATCAGTTGATAGCTGCCTCTGGGTTCATACAGGCTTAAATGCCCAGAAAAAATATAAGCTTGCCCATCTTTGGGGCGTATGTTTAAGCGTGCTGCAGCACTGCGCCAAACCACGGCTGAAATGGCAGCATGACTATCTTTGATGGTGAAATAAATATGCCCCGATGATGGGGTGGTTAAACGAGATATTTCGCCTGAGACTTTGATATTGGCAAAGCCTTGCTCCAACACCTGCTTGATGCGGGCGGTTAATTCAGTAACGGTTAAGGGAGCGTTTACCATTAGGGTTGGATAGAGCGATGTTGTAAAGATTTTGGGATATACCAAAATTCACTGTTGTGCCCAATGCCTGCGGGGGCAACTTCAACACCTTGCACCCGTTTATCAATAGCCACCAATGCATGACCAGCATAAAGGAAAACCAAAGGTACATCATTATAAATTTCTTGCTGCATGATGTCATACCACTGCTTTTGTTTAGCCAAATCAAAAGTAAGACGCGCTTGCTCCAAAGCTTCATCGACCTTGGGATTAGCATAACTTAAGAAGTTAAATTGGCGTTCGCCTGTTTGTGAAGAGTGCCAAATGCTGTATTGGTCTGGGTCGGGTGATAATGACCAACCCAGAATCACAGCATCAAAATCACGTTTGTTGATAAAGTTCTCAATAAATGCCGACCATTCCACAAGACGGATGTTCACTTGAATACCGATTTGTTTTAAACGCTGTTGGATGATGGTGGCAGTGTCCGCACGTTTTTTATTACCATTATTGGTGAGAATTGTAAAGGAAAGCGGTTGTCCATGTTTGCTGACCATGTTGGTTCGCGCATCTTTTTTCCAGCCAGCCTCTGCTAAAAGTTGGGTGGCTTTTTTGATGTTAAAGTCTCGGGGTTTTAAGGATTCATTAACC
>CAMZLX010000108.1 GCA_947311795.1 uncultured Zetaproteobacteria bacterium | reverse complement strand
GCTAAAAGCATTATCAATGGCGTGTAATAAACCATTGAGCATCACATGCAGTCGTTTGTCGCTCTTTTCAGGCGGGCTGATTTCTTCTAGCCAATATTTAAACATGTCCCGAAATGACTCGAATTTCATGTCCATAACATAGCCTGTGTTTTCAGTGCCGTGTAAGCCAAAGACCTTCTCTATTTCATCCATATAACGCCCAGCTTTTTTCCGCGCTCCGTCTTCACTGATTGATATTTCATCGGATAGGTAGGCTTCGGCTAAGCTTTTACGAGAAATTCGTTCTGCTGAAATATGATGGTTGGGCAGGTTCTTCACCATCCTTTGCAGCCTTACAGCAAGGGCAATCAGTAATATATTTCGAGATGTTTCAGCTTTCATTTTGTTTTAATTCCATAAATCTCTCTCCACCCACTCGCAGAAACTTAACCTGTGCTTTGGACAAAATCTGTATAAATTTTTAAAGGCGACTCTTATTACCTTTGTAGGTGACAGCTTTTGTCCAAAATTAATGTATGTTTTGTCTATGATGAATGCATCATTGGGTGGTTGCGTGATTTATTCGGATGCAGTGCCTTTTGACCAGAACTGGTGTGAGCGGCTGTTTGAGGTAAGCGATGAAAACATGGCTTTTTTATTTGATGATTTCTGGACAAAGCTGGCTAAGTTTGCTCCATCAGGCATTCGAGATGTAGGCGCTTATGGGATGACAGAATGGACAAGCATGCTGCTTAAACAAGCCAAGAAAAATGTTGGTTTGCGCGACCATTTGGCAGATAATGATGTTAAAATTCGTATGGAAATCATGCGTTTGGCAATGGAAGAAAAGGGAATGAGATGATTGATGCAGCTTATTTTGAAAGGGCGCTTGCAAGCCATCAGCATATCGCGTTGGATTTTGATGATTGTTTGTTTGATGGGCCATATTCACGGCTTTTGACCGATTATATGGCAGCTCATCCCGAGAAGCTATTCAGCATTATCACCAATCGCCCAGGCTCGCGTGAGCAGCAGACCAAAGCGGAAGCTGTTGGTTTGTTGCTTAGGCGAGGCATAAGCCATGATTTTAAGTATGCCCATATTGTTTTAAGCCCTGATTCAGCTTTGTGTGGTGATACGGTTGATATTCATTTTAAAGGCAAAGCCGCAGCTCGTATTGGCGCAAGCATTTTGCTGGATGATGATATTATTCATCAAGAAGGTGTGTTGCTTCATCAGATTGAATTTCTTCATTTGCCTTGTGCTGATTGTTTGCCAGTTCATACTGGATGGTAGGATATTTATTCACAGAAGTTGTTTTGTTCTCTATGTTTCAGGTCGGAGTAGGGAGAGGTAAACTTGAAAGACATTGAAAATCAAATGATTGAAGAAAAGAATAATTGTTATCCAGAGCCCGTCATTTTTGATGAGCACTACTCAATTTTGATGATTGCATTTGACCATCAAGTGAACAAAAGCACTTTGGGCAACAAGAAGCGCCGCCTTGATTATGCCAAGCTGCTTCATGAGCATGAGTGGCAGGTTCATGAGTATTTATTGAGTGGAGAGCAGCCTAACAAGCGTAAGGGTGTGATGAGGTTTCAGCCCGATAGGATTATGACTCCGCACACCCATGAAGTATTTTTTGGCGAATCACTGCTTTCAGGTGATGCCAGCAAACCAGAAGATACAGCTGCATTTATTGAAGACCGTTTAAATCCAGATGTGGGCACGGTTGGTTTATCCGAATCATTGATGTTTTCCTTGTCCGACTCAGCTTGGATGAATACGCCACTTCTAGCGGATGATTCGCGGGAACAATTCAAATTTGAAATTAAATGGGCTGATTTATTCCTTTATAATGACGGTACAGGTTTATTGTCAATTAAAGTGAAGTCCTTGGCAGATAAGGTTGGCATCAGTGATTTAAGTTTGATAAACCGAGTGCTACGAGATTTTAAAAACGATTTCGCAAAAGTGTCTAAACAATCTGATTCAGGTTCGGAGAAAAAGAGCTTTTGGAGTGATGTGGTTCTGCATGATTGGTTGGGGTTTGATCATACCAGCATAGATGATTCTTTTGCCAGTAAGCTTTCGGGTAATGATGAAGAAAGAGCTGGTTTGTTGTATGTGCCAGCTGGTGAACCAACCGATATTTTTGATCAATTTCAAAAGCACTGTAAAATTATGGTTACCACCCAAATGCCAGACCTAAGCGAAGGCGAGGTTGGTATGCAGTGGGGCAGACCGATTGCAGACCCTCCTGTGAACTTCACTGAAAAACAATATCACGGGCTTAAAAATGGTGAATGGGATGGCACGTTAGCCGCTGCACAAAAAGCGATTGGTGCGGGTTATGCCACAGTGCGAGACCTTGTTCTTTTTGAGCTTGCCGTTGTTTCAGCAGAACAAACGTCCACAGGCTGGAAGGGTGGACGCAGTTGGCAATATGGTGCTGAATATATTCGTAAAGTTGTGGATAATAATTTCATTGAGATTTGGGAATATTGGGCGGGTCTTGCGCTTCGTGATACCTGCGTATTTGTGTCTTATGATAAAAGTATGCCGATTATTTGGCAGGCAGAAAGCTTTTATTATCCCTTGTATGCCTTGGCATACCACAATCATTATAAACTGGATTGTTTATCCCAAGCGATTATTGATTAT
>CAMZLX010000107.1 GCA_947311795.1 uncultured Zetaproteobacteria bacterium | reverse complement strand
CAAGGCACACCCGATGCGGACAGAGCTGCGTATGACGCACGCCTTAAATTTGAGTTGGATATTATTATTCAAATGGGTTTCCCCGGTTACTTTTTAATTGTATCCGACTTTATTATTTGGGGCAAAGAGCAAGGTATTCCTGTGGGGCCAGGACGTGGTTCTGGTGCGGGTTCGCTGGTGGCATATGTGCTTGAAATTACTGACCTTGACCCCATCAAATACGGACTTCTTTTTGAGCGGTTTCTAAACCCAGAGCGGATTTCCATGCCTGACTTTGATATTGATTTTTGCCGCGACCGTAGGGCAGAAGTGATTGACTATGTGACCCACAAATATGGCGAAGATAAGGTGGCACAAATTATTACTTATGGCGCGATGAAAGCCAAAGCTGTGATTCGTGATGTTGGGCGTGTGTTGGGCATGGATTTGGCGAAGGTGAATACCATTGCCAAGCTTATTTCCACTGATTTGGGTATTACACTGGATAAAGCATTGGAGCTTGAACCTAAGCTTGAAGCCATGTGCGAAAAAGATAATGAGGTGCAAGCTTTGTTTGACCTTGCCAAACGGCTTGAAGGCATGAATCGTAATATTGGTAAACATGCGGCGGGTGTGATTATTGGGCGGCTGGGTTTGTCGGAAACCGCACCATTGAATCGCGACCCCAAAGGTGGTGATGCTGCGGCACAAAGTCCTGTTGTGCAGTGGGATATGGGCAGCGCTGAGAAAACAGGGCTAATCAAATTCGATTTCTTGGGTTTGAAAACACTCACCGTGATTGATTTGGCGGTGCGCCTTGTACACCAGACTGCTGCCCCTGACTTTGATGTTAATACTATTCCTATGGATGACAAAGCAAGCTTTGAATTGATGCAAAGCGGGCATACGGCGGCGGTATTTCAGATTGAATCCCAAGGGATGCGCGAGTTATTGGTCAAACTTCTCCCTGATTGTTTTGAAGATGTGATTGCACTGGTGGCATTGTATCGCCCTGGGCCTTTGGAATCGGGCATGGTGGACACCTATGTAGAATGTAAACATGGTCGCCAAGAGATTCAGTATGCTTTGCCGCAGTTGGAGCCCATTTTAAAAGAAACCAATGGTGTGATTTTGTATCAAGAGCAGGTGATGAAAATTGCCCAAGAGCTTGCTGGATACACACTTGGTCAAGCCGATATGTTGCGCCGCGCCATGGGTAAGAAAAAACCTGAAGAAATGCAGAAGCAGCGCGAAATCTTTATGGAAGGCGCGGAAAAGAATGGGCATGACCCTGCTAAAGCTGAGCAAATCTTTGATTTGATGGAGAAGTTCGCAGGTTATGGTTTTAACAAATCACACTCTGCCGCTTATGGCTTGATTTGTTATCAAACCGCTTATCTCAAAGCGCATTATCCCCAAGCATTTATGGCAGCGACCCTATCTTGTGATATGGGTTCGGATGAGAAGGTGGCGGGTTTGGTGGCTGATTGTGAATCCATGGGTTTGCAAATTTTACCACCACATATCAACACATCGGACTGGGAATTTACACCCGAAGGTGAGCAGTCCATTCGTTTTGGTTTGGGCGCAATTAAAGGTGTGGGCGAAGCGGCGATTCGTGAAATTGTTAAAGCGCGTAAGGCAGGTGGTGACTTTGAAACGTTTGAAGATTTAATCGCGCGCATTCCTAAAGGATGTTTTAACAAGCGTATCGGTGAAGCGTTGATTAAGGCAGGTGCGATGCAAGGTTTGGTGCCACATATTGCAGCGGGGCTTAAAGGTTTGGATGCAGCGCTTAATGTTGCCAACCAACGGCGAAAGCAGCAAAACGATAGGCAATCGGCATTGTTTTCTGTGGAATCGATTCGCGAAAATGAACCTGATTTATTTCCGCAAACTGCTGAGTGGACAATGGGCGAATGTTTGCAGGCGGAAAAGGAAGTGTTTGGTTTCTTTTTAACAGGACATCCGCTGGAAGAACATTTGGGTCATGTGAAAAATTTGGGTGATACCAATCTAAGCTTGTTGGATGAGTTGGAACATGATGCCACGGTCACACTGCCTGTATTTATTTCATCATTTCGCGAATACCGAACCAAGAAGGGTGCAAATATGGCATTTGTGCAGGTGGATGACCTGTATGGTTCTGCGGAACTGATTGTGTTTCAAAAAACATATGAAACATGTGAAGAAGTCTTAAAAGCGGACAAACCGTTGATGTTGGCAGCGCGGGTGGACGCTAGCAAAGAGAAACCTGTGTTGATTGCGGAAAAGGTTGAACTTCTCACGGATGTTTTACCGACATTGATTCACAAGATTCACCTGCAAACCAGCAGTTTAATATGGGATGAGAACAGGCTTTCCCAGCTTTTACAGTATTGCGATTTCCCTAAATCAGATGAAAGTGAAGAAGGACGAGCATCAAGCGTGGAAGGGGATGAAAAAAGGCTTTTTGTGCCTTTAAGCTTTGCGCTTAGGCTTGCAGATGGCAGTATTGCCGAATTGGAAACTTTGCAACCTAACTTTTTATGGGATACGCAAAGTCAAACATGGATAAAAGAACAGCTTGATAAAACATCCAT
>CAMZLX010000106.1 GCA_947311795.1 uncultured Zetaproteobacteria bacterium | reverse complement strand
TCATCGGTGGTTATATCGGCAGCCATTTGGCGATACTCAAAGGCAATACCCTGATTAAACGAAGCTATGAAATCATTACCATTTTGATTGGGCTGAAACTATTGTTCGGCTGAAACTGTCATGCCGACCAAGGTGGAGGCATCTCAGAGACTTCTCCAGTCCGCTTACGCTGCAGTCGAAGTGACAGATATGTATGAAAAAGGATAAAGCATGACGCAAACGATTTATTTAAAAGACTACCAACAACCAACATTTGCCGTAAACCATGTGTTGTTATGCTTTGAGTTAGAGCCTGAGCGCACACAAGTGACGGCAACGGTGGCATACAAGCGTAATCGTGCGGGTGATTTGGTGCTTAATGGTGAGCATTTAAGCCTTGAAAGCATCAAAATGGATGGCAAAGCATTGGACACAAGCCAATATGAGCTGTCCGATAAAAGTTTAACGATTACCAACACGCCCGATGCCTTCACCCTTGAAATCGTCACCATCATCAACCCGCAAGCCAACACCGCTTTGGAAGGTTTATACCGCTCATCAGGCAATTATTGCACCCAATGCGAAGCCCACGGCTTTAGGCGCATCACCTACTTCCAAGACCGCCCTGATGTGATGGCGACATTTAGCGTAAAAATTATTGCCGACAAACAAACCAATCCTGTGCTGTTATCCAATGGTAATCCCATCAAAAGCGGTGATTTGGCGGATGGTAAACATTTCGCAGAATGGCATGACCCCTTCCCCAAACCCTGCTACCTCTTTGCTTTGGTGGCAGGCGATTTGGCAAAGGTTGAAGATAGTTTTACCACCCAATCAGGGCGCAACATCACCCTACAAATCTACACCGAACCGCATCATATCCACCAATGCGATTTCGCTATGGCATCGCTCAAACGCGCCATGGCTTGGGATGAGCAACGCTTTGGTCTGGAATACGATTTGGACTTGTTCATGATTGTCGCCGTTGATGATTTTAATATGGGGGCGATGGAAAATAAGGGTTTGAACATCTTTAACTCGCGTTTGGTGTTCGCCAGCCCAGAAACCGCAACCGATGATGATTATATCGCCATTGAAGCGGTGATTGGGCATGAATATTTTCATAATTGGACAGGGAACCGTGTCACCTGCCGCGATTGGTTTCAACTCAGCCTGAAAGAAGGTCTAACCGTGTTCCGCGACCAAGAATTTACCGCAGATTTGCACGATAGAGCCGTGAAACGCATTGAAGATGTGCGCTTGTTGCGAACCCACCAGTTTGCCGAAGATGCAAGCCCTATGGCGCACCCCATTCGCCCCGCATCCTTTGTTGAAATCAATAATTTCTACACCGTAACCGTATATGAAAAAGGCGCAGAAGTTGTGCGTTTGTATCATTCACTGTTGGGCGAAGAAGGTTTCCGTAAAGGTATGGACTTGTATTTTAAGCGCCATGATGGGCAAGCCGTGACCACGGAAGACTTTTTAAGCGCTATGGCGGATGCCAACAATCGTGATTTAAGCCAAATGCAGACTTGGTATGAACAAGCAGGCACACCACACCTTAAAATCTCTCTAAATTACGATGCAGACAAGCAAATTTGCACATTGAACTGTGAACAATCTTGCCCTTGCACACCTGAATCCGAGCAGAAAAAATCGTATTTGATTCCACTGAAAATGGCATTGTTGGATAAAGATGGAAAGATGTTGATGGATGAGCAGACTTTATTGGTGACCCAAGAAAAACAGACGTTTTCGTTTGAACATATCAGCAGCCAGCCCATTCCATCCTTGTTGCGTGATTTATCTGCGCCTGTGATTTTAGAATATGATTATTCAGATGATGATTATGCCTTTTTGATGCAGCATGATAACAACCCATTCAACCAATGGTCGGCAGCCCAAGCCTTAGCCAGCAACAGCATCATCCAACTGATGTTGGGCGATGACAACAACTTAGACACTATCATCAACGCCATGAAATCCGTGTTAGAAAACAAAGGCTTATCCCCTGCGCTTAAAGCAGAAGCATTAAGCCTGCCTTCGGTATCGGATATGCAGGAAGCATGGTTGATGCAACATGATACGGTGAATCCAAGCCAAGTGTTTGATGCAAGAGAGCAGCTCAAATCAAGCTTAGCCCAAGCCTTAAAAGATGAGCTACTCACCACCTATCACGACATGCAAGACACATCCGATTTAAGTGATAAGGCTATGCAACAACGCAAGCTGAAACATGTATCTTTAAGTTATTTAACAGCACTTGGCGAGCCTGAAATGTTGGAATTAGCGGAACAACAATTTAACACTGCCGCAAATATGACCAGCCAATATGCTGCCCTGTTTTGCCTTGTTCAGCATGATAATACCCAAGCCAAGCAAGCCTTACAAAGCTTTGAGCAGCAGTGGAAAGATGAAACCAATGTGATGGACAAATGGTTTGGTGTTCAAGCAAGCTCCCCTGCTTTGGGTTCATTAGCACATGTCCAAAGCTTGATGCAGCACCCGCAATTTAGCATCAAAAACCCGAATAAAGTTCGTGCTGTGCTGGGTGGTTTTGCCATGCGCAATCCCAGTCAATTTCATGCTGAAGATGGCAGTGGTTATCAGTTTATGGCGAAGCAAATCATTGCTTTGGACAAACTTAACCCACAAATCGCATCACGTTTGGTGCGCACACTGATGGATTGGAAACGTTTAGAGCCAACCCGCCAAGCATTGATGAAGAAACAGTTGCAAACCATTGCAAACACTCAGGGTTTATCCTCTGATGTGACTGAAATCGTCAATAAAAGTTTGGGCACTTCATGAGACCTTGGAAGCTGCTTGATTCAGCCCCTGTTGCGGGTGAACTCAAAGATATGAAGCTTTATCAGCGTGGGGATGAATTTTCCATCAAGGTCGGTTATGCCGAGTTGATGAACAGCCGCATGCATTCTTCTGAGGATGTGTTGGCTGAATTGGGCTGCAAACACATTCACAACAATCCACAAGCCAAGGTGTTGATTGGTGGTTTGGGTATGGGCTTCACACTGGCTGAAACATTGAAACATACGCATGAAAATGCCGAAGTGGTGGTTGCCGAGCTTGTGCCTGCGGTGATTCAATGGAATCAAAGTTATCTTGCAGAACTTGCAGCTAACCCTTTGAAAGATGAGCGGGTTTCCATCTATGAAGGTGATGTGGGAGAGTTGATGCGTGAACATCGCGACACCTACGATGCCATACTTTTGGATGTGGATAATGGCCCTGAAGGTTTAACCCGCGAAGGCAACGCCGCTTTGTATAGCCCGCATGGATTAAAGGCAGCCATGACAGCGCTCAAACCCAAGGGTGTGTTGGGTGTGTGGTCAGCATTTCCTGAGCCACGTTTTACCAAACGCATGAAACAAGCAGGATTTCAAACCCAAGAAGTGCCATGTCGCGCATTTGGCAAGAAAGGTAGTAAACATATGATTTGGTTGGGGGTGAAGCCATGAGCAATGAGGTAAGTGAACAAAAGCAATGGTTTGAAGCAGCAAAAGCTGGTGATATTGAAGCCTTGAAACAGATGTTAAACCAAGATTTTGACATCAATGCGCAAGATGAAAAACTCAACACAGCATTACACCACGCCACCAAACAGCAACAGTATGCCACCATGTCTTTTTTAATCGAACACGGTGCTGATGTGATGTTGCAAAACGATTGGTTGTCCACCCCGCTTCACTTATGCGAAAAGGATATTAATGCCATTCGCATTTTATTGGAAGCAGGTGCAGACCCCAATATCAAAGATAAAGATTATGATTTCCCTTACTACTTCGCCTTCTACGGCTCCATGACCAAGGAACTCACCGACTTATACATCAAACATGGTGCGCATTTAATTTATAAGAAGGATATGTAAGCCATTATTCGAAAAGAAGACGGCTTGCCTCTTTTTCTTGAAAGCGCCACAGTACATTATCAATAAAATAATGATGAATATTAATAAACACTGCGACGGCAATTAGAAAAACACTGAACCCAATATTGGTTTCAGTGTTTAGCCATATATCTAGCTGATTGGGAATCAAAACAAATACTGAGGTTTGAATCACAATCAATATCATGACCCATTTGAGATAACTTTTATAAGGATGGGAAGTATATTGTTGCTTTAAGCGCATCACCTCAACTTTTGCCACAAAAGGTAAATACTGTAAGGCATGAAAAAAACCAATAAAAATAAAGAACTGCGGCTGCACTAAAATAGGAATTTGCCAAATGAGCGCTGTAATCATAGGTATCATAAAGTTCCAACTGGGTAACATGTGTTTTTTCAAATAAACATCAATAATCACTAAAGCTACACCCAAAAACAATAAACTAGAGGTTACATACCCTACCATCACCCAAAAATGAGGGATATGTAATCGATAAATACTCAAGCCAAAAAAGCTCCATGAACCAGGTAAAGCATTTTCGTGCAACCAACTTATCCACCATATACTAAGAAGCGCATAACGGATAATATAACGTTGCCAAAGGTTTAGCGGGTAATCATCTAACTTGGCATACACCATCATGCAGCCAAAAGCCTGCTTGGAATAATGCCAACCCACTGTAAAAAACATAAACATCACAAGGTAAGCTAAAATTTCAGTGCCTAAATCTTGGTAGATAGGGAAATGCAATGGTAATTTTAAAACTAAAAATAAATCATTGATAATATGACCAACAGATGCCTGAGACGAAGGCTCGCTCCAAAAAATTGATGAAACCAAAAGTAAGAAAAGCATAAGCACAGGTACGACAATCAATTGAAACCTATATTTCACGACAAAACTTAGCCCCTGTCCGTATGCCAGCTTATACGATGCCATAAAATGTGGATAGTTAATAACATAACCAATGATAACGATGAGCACAGGCTTTGACAGCCCTAAATTACTAAACTCAAAACTTGAGCCGACAAAAAAATAAAGGGGTATCCAGATGAACAGACTCAAACCACCAAGTAAAAAGAAATCAAGCGTTCTTGACCCTAATAAATAGTTTTGTTTGTTTTTCATATCACCTTTTTACACTTTTCCTTTATTGAACCGTTTCGTTGCCCTTATTTTTCGCAGCTTCAAGCTTGCTTTGATACAGTGCATTGAAGTTCACAGGCTCTAAGGTGAATGGCATAAATCCACCATCCACGCTCAACTGACTAATGATTTGACGGGTGTATGGGAAAATAATTGTTGGGCAATCCACATTTAGCAGCAGTTGCACACTTTCTTGGGGTATTTTATGGAAATAAAACACACCTGCCTGCTCCACTTCAATCATAAAAATAAGTTTGCCGCTTTCTTGCACCCGCGTTTCCGCAGTAATTTTAATGCTCACTTCCCAATGCTCATCATTGACTTGGCGATGTGATAAATCCAAGCTCATTTGCACTTTAGGTTGCTTGCTTGCCTCAGAAAACACCTCTGGCGAGTTGGGGTTTTCAAAAGATATGTCTTTGACGTAAATCCGTTGTAAATTAAATACTGGTGCGTCTTCAGTGGCTTGTTGTTCGCTCATGTTTCCCTCTCAAAATGAATAAAGCGAAGCTTAGCAAAAAATAACCACAAAACTATTCCTACCTTATCATCATTGTCTAAACACATGAAACATAACAATCATTGATAACAAAGTTTGACATAAATATATAATAGATAAGCTCATGAACCTTAATTCAGGAGGCAATGCCATGAATGTAAGCTTTACCCCTAGCCTAGAACAATATGCGTCAACCGATGACTACAACAACGCCAGCGAAGTGGTGCGTGAAATTATTCGTTTGCACAAACAACGCGAAGAGCACCGACAATTAAAGCTTCAGCGTATATTTTGATTGATGCCACATGGCAGGAAGCGCAGAAAATGGTTAACCACAGCCCATATTTACACGACTTGCCCAAAGTCTCCCTCACCCCAAATGCACCCTCGATTTACAAGCTCCGCCGAAACCAAAAAGACACAGGACTGTGTACTGCAGAATGCGCCATTGAACTGTTAAAGCTCCATCAACAAACCACAAAAGCCAAACAAATTGTTGATGCTTTACAAAGCTTTATTCAACAAAACTTGCATTAAAGCTTAGCGCGCATCTGAAAATAAACTGAGTGAAACAACCCATTGTTACTAGGCTCAAATGCGGAAAAACCTGCGACATACACAAAAATACTTGAACATACGCCCTTCCAACATCTCTACCTTTCATAAGTCCTAGCTTTGGAAGTGCGGCTTTAGCCGCGCATAGTACCAACATGATTTAGCGCGGCTAAAGCCG